>CAZCPW010000074.1:0-6311 GCA_964499925.1 uncultured Lachnospiraceae bacterium | reverse complement strand
TTTATAAGAATAAGGCCGACGGAACAAGAGCCATAAGGTATCAGGGTACAGATGAAGATTATGCGGTTAACGAGCTTTACTTGAAATTAAAAAGTGAGATTCTCAACCAAAAGTCCCATAATTTAATAAAATCTTCAGCTAAGAAAAAAAAGAAAAATCTTTGGAATAAAATAATAGAGAAAGTTTGCTTTTGCGGCGTTATATTGCTTATTATAGTCGGAATCGGGAGTGCATTTCATCGTACCGGTTACTATAGTTACGGCGATAATATTTATGTACGTCGGAGCAATCTTTTTTCTGACACTTGGTACGAATATTCGTACGGAGATTATTCTTCGTGCGATACATCACCTTTTGAAACCTACGGACTTGACAGTTCAGACTACAAATGCGATGTAGATGATCTGAAATCGTGGAATTCAAATTTCACGGAATTTGAAGACAGCAGTTATTATGAGCAAAATGTTAAGAACAGTGACTCCGACTATGACTGGGATTCAGGTTCCGATTGGGATTCAGGCAGTACGGACTGGGGCAGTGATTGGTAATTATCTGTCTCGGAGGCAAGTTCGCCTTTTGCGTTTACGACTTTGAAGCATGGAATATTATCAGGATCGGGATTTTTGTGAAGCGCGTTGCCTACGGCACGCGCCATTTAATAATATTTCTTTACATCATCCCGCAACTTTACAAATAACGGATAAAAAACATCAATAATATCATTAAACTTTTCGGTTGCAAAACTTCCGTCATAATCGTGCGCCAGCTGATTTCTCACACGGAGCATCTTCATCCAATTATCATCATCGATTATGCCATTAGTAAAAGCCTGACGGAGTGTTTCGCTCGGCGATCCGATTGCAAAATCCAGAATGCCGAGTTGTTTAATCAGAATATCCTTCATTACCTTCCATGAAATATCAAATGTCAAATTGAAATTCAACACGGTTCCTTCCAATACAAAATCTGCCTTAGGATCTGCATGCCTGCTTTTTTCAAGGTTCTTAAGGCTACAACAGAAAGTATTGTATCGATTAATATATTTGCTTTCCATATTTTCCGATGTCCTCCTTAAGGAATTCATTCTTTATACTCTCATACTCAAAAATGTCGATTTTTCGAAGAGTATCAATATTCGATATTTGTTCTTCCAAGTTAAGTATATCTTTGCACCCATAAACCACAAAATCGATATCGCTGGTCGGTGTAGCCGTTCCCGTTGCAAATGAACCGAAAAGATCCAATCTCTCTACACCGTTTTTCTTGCACACTTTGGATACCTGTTCTATTATGGTTTCAATTGGCATTACGTTCAATGATGATACCTCTTGCCTTTCCCACGTTTCGAATAATCTATTTAATTTTATCCGAAGTATTGAACGTTTTCAATTCTCAGGCAAATAAAAATCCCGGGGGATTTTACTTCCCCGGGATTCTTTACCTTTAGAAGATATTGCGGATTTCGTCTACAATTCCAAATTTTACGGCTTCCTCGGCATTCATGAAATTGTCAAATGCCGTTGCCTTGTCGATTTCTTTGATTGTTTTGCCGGTATGCTCGGCCAAGATGCCGTTTGTGATGGCCTTTGTTTCAAGGATTGAGTCTGCGGTTTTCTTTATCGAGGTTGCCGAACCTCCCATGCCGCCTGAAATCAGAGGCTCGTGAATCATTACCTTGCTGTGAGGTAAGATAAATCGATGTCCCTTAGGGCCTCCTGCCAGGATAATGGCTCCCATTGAAGCTGCCATGCCAATGCAGTAAAGATTGATTTCGATTTTACTGCTGCAGGCCTGAAGTACGTCGTAGATTAAAAGTCCCGCATTTACCGAACCTCCGGGGCTGTTAATATAGATGTCAACCGGGTCGCCTTTTTCGGTCAGATACATTAGCTCCGACACAAAATCGTTTGCGCAGTCGTCTGTGATTTCACCGGTCAGGAAAAGCTTACCGTTTGTAAAGTGCTTTGTCTTGAGTAAGACTTCTCTTACTCCGCCGTAGGTTTCTTCTACCACTGCGGGATTCCAATTGTTTACGTATGCAATATCACTCATATTAATGTCCTCCTTGATGTTTGTGGCGCCGGGACCAAAATCTTTGGCCCCGACATTGTTTTTTTATTTGTCAGCTTAAAAATTTGCGGCCGGATTAAGCCGGTCTGGATTGTTCTTTCTTTTTCCCGTTATCGGGCAGTTGCCTGTAAAGCGGATCGTCCAGAATCTGATAGCGTCTGGCTACGTACGGTTTGTCGCCTCTTCTGAATACCACCACCTTCTCGCGAGGCATTGCCATCACTTCGTGAAGCGGCTTGTTCAAACGCTGTGAAATGTGCTGGCAGGTTGTAATGTCCATGCCGCCCATGTATACGTAGGTGTCGCAGTTGTTGATAATTGTGGTGGCTGCCGCCTCGCCATACATGCTGATAAGCTGCGTCTCCGACTGAAGCAGAAGCGTAACGCTGATTCCGGCCGCGCGGAATATGCTGATGTATTCCTCGAAATCTTTGATTCTGCTTCCGCAGGCAAAATCGTCGCAAATAATGTGCACCGGCACCTTGAGCCTGTAATCCGGGCTTCTATCGGCTTTTTCGAAAAGTTCTCGGAACATATCGGCATAAAGAATATTCACAAAATTCTGAAGCGTCTTGTTCATCGGTGACGTCGTAATAAACAGCGCAACCTTTTTATTTCCAAGCTCCCGAAATGAAACTCTATTCACTTTCTTCGTCATCTCGATAATTCCCTTTGAAAAGATTTTATCCAGCGCACTGTTTAGGGAAGAGAAAACGCATGCCGCCGTTTTAGGAGGCAGGTTTTTTACTGTCTTCCAAAGTTGTGATGCCTGATTTCCGGGATGAAAAAGCTCTTCCCTATCAAATAAAGAATCCAAGTTCGTTTTTGTCAATTCGCCTTCTGTGTCGCATTCAAGCGATCTCTGCAGATTAATTACGCTGGCGAAACATGCGCGCATTCTTTTGGCCTTAGCTCTGGAAATAACAAGACCGATTTCGGCAGCCAGTGCACTGGTTGTCGTCTCATCCCAATAAGGATCGGCAGTGCTTATTTTATGCTTCTCCGTGACGACTAAATTCTTTGCAAGCGCTATTATGTCCTCATCCGTCCGAACGAAGTCTAACGGGTCGTACCCTGCTTTGCAATTTTCGGGATTGGTAAAATCAAGGTCTATAACCTTATAGCCGCGATCCGTAAACATTCTGCTGAATTTCTCTTTAATCGCGCTTTTTGCAATCGGGACCACCACGCTTGATTCCATTGTATGTACCAACCTGCTGTACGCATTGGACCAGCTCTTACCGCAACCCGTGGGTCCGACCACGATTTCGTTTAAATTTAAACCTGTAACTTCAAAATCTGCGGGGACTACAAGTCCCTCTGCTAAACAAGTCATATCTGACATATTTTTTCTCCTTTTCTAATTTTTTGGCGTCAAGTTTTAAGAATCGGCGCTCTTTTCCGATTCCCTCTTGCTCATTCAGTTGTCAAGGTGCTGTCGCTCGTGCCTGCACGAATGCGCACACGACAAAGCAAGCTTGAAAGCTAACTTGCAAACTTGCTATTCTCTTATGAGAACGCGTTTCTGCAATCTGAGCTTTGATGTCGGATTTGCCTTAAAAGGCGCAAAAATTCCCCGGCACGAAGCGCATTCTCACCATCTCTGTCCTATTCAATTGCAATTCTTTTGTGGAAACTTTTAGAAAATTAAATTTAGAAATCTTATAAAATATATCTGCACACGACTTCTATTTCGTCTGCTATTAATAATATTCTACAGGCACTTTGAAATTCCTTTTTTATTTTTAAAAAATTTTTTCTTTTTCGATGCGAAGCATTTTAAATCGCAACGCAAATCCCGGTTTCTGTAAACCGTATATCGGCATAAATCCACATTTGTATTACTTCTTGACTTTACCGCATTAAAGCGCTATCCTATGAGCAAAGATAAGGAAAAAGTTTGAAAGTCTACTTTCAAACTTTAATTGGCGGTTCAAATGCAAGCTCATGCAAGCAAGGCATTCGCTTGAACCCGGAGGACAAATTATGGACAAGAAAACTATACCCTACAAGATTTACTTAGATGAGCAGGAGATGCCTACACAATGGTACAACGTAAGAGCGGATATGAAAAAGAAACCCGCACCTTTACTGAATCCTGCCACACATAAACCTATGACGGTTGAAGATTTGGAGCCTGTATTTTGTACGGAACTTGCAAAGCAGGAGCTTGATGACACGACGGCTTATTTTGATATTCCCGAAGAAATCCGTAACTTTTACAAGATGTACCGCCCTTCACCCCTGATAAGGGCCTATTGTCTTGAAGAAAAGCTGGATACTCCGGCACATATTTATTATAAATTTGAAGGCAACAACACATCAGGAAGTCACAAATTAAATTCGGCAATTGCCCAGGCATATTATGCAAAGAAGCAAGGTTTAAAAGGCGTGACGACCGAGACCGGAGCCGGACAATGGGGAACGGCACTCTCAATGGCATGTTCCTACTTTGGTCTGGACTGTCAGGTCTATATGGTTAAGTGTTCTTACGAGCAAAAACCCTTCCGAAGAGAAGTCATGCGTACCTATGGGGCAACAGTAACCCCTTCTCCTTCCATGACGACCGAAATCGGAAGAAAAATAAACGCAGAGTTTCCGGGAACAACCGGGAGCCTCGGCTGTGCAATTTCAGAGGCAGTTGAGGCCGAGTCTAAGCAAGAAGGCTACCGCTATGTACTGGGTTCCGTTTTGTCACAGGTATTGCTTCATCAGACAGTCATCGGATTAGAAACTAAGGCCGCACTTGACAAATATGGCATAAAGGCTGACACGATCATCGGATGTGCCGGCGGAGGTTCAAACATCGGAGGCTTAATTTCTCCGTTTGCAGGCGAGATGTTAAGAGGTGAGAACAATTATCAAATTATAGCTGTAGAACCCGTGAGCTGTCCCAGCCTTACAAGAGGCAAATATGCTTATGATTACTGCGATACAGGAAAGGTAACTCCGCTTGCCAAGATGTACACCTTAGGCAGCTCGTTTATTCCCTCTCCGAACCATGCGGGTGGCTTACGCTATCACGGTATGAGTTCCGTTGTATCGGAATTGTATGATCAGGGAATGATTGAAGCACGCGCCGTAGAGCAGACAGAAGTCTTTAAGGCAGCGGAACAGTTTGCAAGAGTGGAAGGAATCTTACCTGCTCCCGAGAGCAGTCACGCCATTAAAGTCGCTATCGACGAAGCCCTCCGCTGCAAAGAAACAGGCGAAGAAAAGAACATTGTCTTTGGCCTGACCGGTACCGGCTACTTCGATATGGTTGCATATCAGAAGTACAATGATGGCATGATGAGCGACTATATTCCCACCGATGAAGAGCTTCAAAAGTCACTGTCAAAGCTTCCGACAGTTTAATAAAGGTTGAAAAATCCCGGGAGGTAAAATTCCCCGGGATTTTTGTCTGTGTTAAGACCTTGTTTACATTATTTTCGTAATAATCATAGCACACAGCGGAAGCGTCAGTATGCTTAGAAAGGTTGAAAGCACGACGGAACCCGCGGCGAGTTCTTCGTCATGGTTAAACCGGACCGCAAAAACGGAAGTAATGGCGGCACAGGGACAGGCTTCAAGAAGAAGAGCAATCTTTGCGGGCATTCCGCTTACACCTAAAATTCCGAACAGCAAAAAGCCTGCGGCGGGAATTATCAGCATACGTATCAGCAGAACTCTGAAAATATCGAAATTTTTAAACAGCTTACCGGGGTTAATCTCGGCAACGAGCATTCCGGTGACGATCATTGAAAGCGGTGTGTTCATATCTCCGATTAACTCTATGGGTTCTGCAATGAGGTCAGGAACGTTAATCCTGCAAAGGTATATGACAAGGCCGATGGCCACCGACCAAAGAACTGGAGTGGTGGCAATGCTTTTTGCGATTTCCTTCGGAGCAACCTTACCGCTTACGAGAGCGTAGCCAACCGTCCAAACAAGAATGTTGAACATCGTTACAAAGGAGCTTGCGTACATAAGGCCTACGTCACCGAAAAGAGCCTGTATCAAAGGAAAACCCATGTATGCTGCATTTGAGAAAATACAGGCGAATCGGATGATGGGAGTGTTTCTTTTTCCTCTGATGCGAAGCGTCAGCAACATGGTAATTAAAATGCCCATCAAAAGAATAATCGTACTTAATATAAATGTCTGTACGAGATCGTGGAAAATTTCCGAATCAAACTCCGCCATGTAGGAGTTGATGACCATCGCCGGCATGACGAGAGCGATGAGAAAATCCGTGAAGG
>CAZCPW010000073.1:0-6324 GCA_964499925.1 uncultured Lachnospiraceae bacterium | reverse complement strand
GAGAGGGCAAGGACGGAGAGGGCAGAGATGCCAATGTTACTTGTGTGAGAGTTTCACAAGCGAAACTCTATTTTAGTACGTATTTTGGAAACATCCTACGCCTTCTTTTTAATTTGATGAAAGATTATCACATAGGTAATTGTGTGTACCGTTGCGGTGAGCACCCACGAAATCGGATAGGAATAGTAAAGGCATTCAAGCGTATTCACTGCCTTGAACACGGTCATGATCCAAAGGATTCTGAATCCGCAGGCACCGAGCAGGGAACTTATCATAGGAATGACGGAGTGACCGAGCCCGCGCACGCATCCCATTACCGTATCCATTATTCCGCAGGTAAAGTAGGTAAGCATGATGATTTGCACTCTTCGCATGCCGTAGGAAATTACGATTTCTTTATCCGTGCCGTCGGCGTAAATGGAGAGAAGCTCCGGCCCGAAGATGTAGCACAGCAGCCCCAGCACAAAGCCCGTCACGGTTACGCAGGATACGCAGATAAAGAAAATCTTTCGGATACGGTCAAGTTTCTTTGCTCCGTAGTTCTGACTGGTAAAGGTGACTGCGGTCTGGTAAAAGGAATTCATGGCAACGTATACGAAGCCTTCGAGGTTGGAAGCCGCGGAGTTTCCCGCCATTGCGTCCGAACCGAAGGAGTTTACCGAGGACTGAATCAGCACGTTTGATATTGAGAAAAGGGCACCCTGAAAGCCTGCGGGAAGACCCTGAGCAAGGATTATCAAAAGCTTATCCTTGTGAATCTTCAGTTTCTTTATCTCCAAACGGTAAATCTCGTCCGTCTTAACCAGACACTTGATGGTCAAGAATGCGGAAATGCCCTGAGAAAGAACGGTAGCGTAGGCAACACCGTCGACGCCCATGCCGAATATCACTATGAAGGCTACGTTGCAGACGGCATTGATGGCACCGGAAATCGTGAGATAATAAAGAGGGCGCTTGGTATCACCGCTTGCACGAAGGATTGCTGCGCCGAAGTTATAAAGCATGGAAAGCGGCATGCCGGCAAAGTAGATACGTATATAAAGGCTTGCGAGCGGCAGCACGTCCTCGGGAGTGCCCATGATGATGAGAATCGAGGGCGCAAAGGCAATTCCTATGAAGGTAAGGATGACACCGCAGATGACTGAAAGGGTGATTGCCGTGTGAACCGTTTCGGAAACGTCTTTCTTTGCACCCGAGCCGAAATATCTTGCGACGATTACGTTTACGCCGACAGAGAGGCCTAAGAAGACATTTACAAGAAGGTTTATGAGCGACGAGGTCGAGCCGATTGCGGCAAGTGCGTTCTTTCCGACGAAGCGCCCAGCGACGATCATGTCGACGGCATTAAACAAAAGCTGCAAAATGCCCGATAATATAAGTGGAATGGTAAAGGAGACTATTTTGGGAAGCAAGGCTCCTTCTGTCATGTTTATGCTGTATTTTTTTTCTTTCATGGTAAACTCTTTCTTTAGAGGATAATTAGCATTATAGATTGTAATTATTAAAAAATTCAACGTCAAAAGAGGCTAAAATGATTACTGTATCTGTCTGTATGATTGTGAAAAATGAGGAAAAGGTTTTGCGTCGCTGCCTTGATTCGCTAAAGGGCATCTGGGACGAGCTTGTGATAGTGGATACCGGGTCGACCGACTCTACCAAAAAGATTGCATATGAGTACACGGATGCTGTCTATGATTTTAAGTGGATCGATGATTTTTCCGCGGCAAGAAATTTTGCGATGAGCAGGGCCACGATGGACTATATCTATATGGCTGATGCCGACGAAGTAATAGATAAAGAAAACTTTACGCGCTTTAAGATACTTAAGGAGCACCTTCTTCCGGAAATCGAAATCGTTCAGATGTGGTATGCAAACCAGCTGGAATGCGGTTCGGTCTACAACTTTGACAAAGAACTCCGTCCGAAGCTTTATAAAAGACTTCGTGAATTTACCTTTATCGAGCCGATTCACGAAACGGTGCGTTTGGAGCCGGTGGTTTTTGAAAGCGACATCGTAATAGAGCATAGGCCGCTAAATGCACACAGCGGCAGGGATTTTAAGACCTTTAGGAAGGCAATTGAGAGAGACGGATTTTTAAGCGACAGGCTTACGAAAATGTATGCCACGGAACTTATGATAAGCGGAAAGGATGAGGATTTTAAAGAGGCGGAAGATTTCTTTTTAAAGCAATCCGAAAATTCGCCCGAAGAGAGCATTCTGAAGCTTTCATACATAATACTTTTGAAAATCGGAATGATAAAGAAAGATTCGGTATTTACCCTAAAATATGCCTTAAAGGATGTGGCTCTTGGCGGCACGAGCGAGGGTGCATGCCTGCTCGGAATGCTTTATGAAGACCTTAAAGACTACAGTGAGGCGGCAATCTGGTACTATAACGCAAAGTACGAAACAAAGCCCGAGCTTTCCGTCAAATATTCTTCGGAATTACCCTTAGAAGGCCTCATCCGCGTTTACGAGGCTATGGGCGATAAAGAAACCGCAGAGAGTTACAGGAAGGAATTTTTTTCAATTCCATCTTGAAAAAGCCTTAAACCGATGTTACTATTCTTTTGTTACCTGCATATGAATTTCTAAACCGCTATGGCGGTGGATTTTCTATGGAGGTTTTTTTATGCAAAAAAATGTAAGGCCTTTGAGGCTTTTGATTATTCAGGTTATTTTCTTTTTCTTTTTACTCGGAGTTCTTCCCGCACAACGGGCAGAGGCTGCGACTATCTATCACAAACACACCGGCAAGTGCTACAGCACCGTGACAAAGACCTGCTCGGCACACAGGATACGGCAGGAAAACAGAACCGATGTTTTTCATTGTGTGAAATGTCAGGACCAGGGAAATTTTAATGTGACCGTATGGTGGGAAATATGTGAAAACGAAATCATCGGAATGAGCGAGGTCGGACGTGTTGAAACCTGCGCAAGATGCGGTTATGTGCGAAAAAACAATCCGACGAACTGGCAGACCGGCTCCCACACCTATTCGTCGACGGGACTGACCTGCGGAAAGTCCGATTCCACACCGGTGGCTTCACTTTCTTTGAGCGCCTCGACAAGTGAACCCACAAACGGAACAGTAACGATTTCGGCGGAAGTATCGGCGCTTGACAGCAGCTACTCGGCATCGGAAAACCCGCTTGATTTCGGAAACGGCTTTGGAAGCGCGACATCGATGGAAGTCTCGGAAAACGGCACTTACACGGTGACGCTTACCGATGCAAACGGAAACACCGCATCGGATTCAATCACGGTCAGCTGCATAGACAAGACGGCACCTGCAATTTCGTCACTTACAAAATCAACGGATGAATGGATTGAGGAAGGTCTTACGATAACGGTTGAGGCTTCGGACGAAACAGGACTTGCGGCTGAACCTTACAGCTTAAACGGCGGAGCATATTCTGCGGAAAATTCGTGGCATCTTACCGCAAACGGAACCTATACGGTTTCCGTAAAGGATGCCGCCGGAAATGTAACTTCTGAGTCAATCACCATTGAAAATATCGGAAGAGACCCGGCAATAATTGCGGCAGAGAAGGCGGCAGCAGAGAAGGCAGCGGCGGAAAAAGCAGCAGCGGAAAAGGCTGCGGCGGAGAAAGCGGCAGCGGAAAAGGCGGCGGCAGAAAAGGCAGCAGCGGAAAAGGCAGCGGCAGAAGCAGCGGCACAGAAAGCGGCATCTTCGTCGAATGACTCAACGGCTGCAGCAACCGGGGCAGCGGATACATCTTCAAAAAATTCAAATACGACAGCTCAAAACGCAAAATTATCCGAGACAAAGAAAAGCGCCAAGACAGGCCTTGCTAAGGACGCTTCAAAGAGCAGTACTTCGGGAAATGACGATTTGGAAGGCAGCGTATCCCAAAATGACCTTTCGGGAAATGATCTTTCGGCAAATGATCTCTCATCGAATGACAAAAAATCCAATGTTTCGGGTAATACTGTTTACTCAAAGGATTTAACCGGAACGGATGGAAAGAATACGGGGAAGTTAAGCGACATAAAGACGATTGAGAGCATCTCCGAAATTGACAGTCTGTCAGAGAATGCCGGTACCGAAGATGCCGAGGAAACCCCGGTATGGACGTATGCATCGATTAACCCGCTTACAATAGGCTTAGGACTGCTCCTTGTATTCGGCGGTTCCGTGATAGCTTCGTTCTTTAACTACATTTACATTTCCGAAAACGGACACAAGAAAATCCTGACTCTTTGCAGGGTAAGGCATTCAGAAAACGGCGTGCGCGTAATCGTACCCAAGGGCAAATTAAAAAAGCACGGCCGATGCATGATTTATTTCTCACTTTGGAACAGGTTCAGAGTAAAGCAAAAGCCCGTTACCGTCGAGGTCGAGGGTGAGCAGACAGTGATTAATACGGACGATAGGATTGCGTTTAAGTATTGATGCGTGAATATTCGGAGATAGTTTATATGCTTTGTTGAAATTTTTCCCACTTGCTATTAAACTTGTGTAAAGTTAAGTCATTCACAGTCATGTGGATATTGGCTGTGAATGGCAGTGGAAAACATTCATATTTTTCACTATATAGGAAATTGCTCCGCAATCCCCTATATAGCAAAAAAGGCACTACGTGCCACTGATGCGCACTCGCGCGATGGGAAAATGTCGCTAATGCGACCGCGCGAGACGCCGGAGTTCCGTAAACGGAACGCTTTTTATAAAGAATGTGGATAAGTTTCGGAGGTTTAGTATGTGGGAAGAATGTGTACGACGTGTGGTTCCTTATGTGCCTGGTGAGCAGCCAAAGGGCACGGGGCTTATAAAGCTTAATACAAATGAAAATCCCTACCCTCCGGCACCGGGCGTAGCGGAAAAGCTTAAATCCATAGATACCGACGCTTTCAGAAAGTATCCCGACCCCGAGTGCAGCGTCCTTACAAATGCGATCTCAAAGGTTTACGGGATGGACGAAGACCGGATATTTGTGGGCGTGGGTTCAGATGACGTATTGTCGATGTCGTTTATGACCTTCTTTAACAGTGCACGTCCCGTTCTTTTTCCGGATGTTACCTACAGCTTTTATGAGGTTTGGGCAAATCTTTACGGGATACCGTTTGAGCGTGTGAGTCTACAGGACGATTTTACGATTGAACCTTCTGATTATTTTAAAGAAAACGGCGGGATAGTCATTGCAAATCCCAACGCTCCGACGGGGCTTTCGCTTCCTCTTGCATCAATCGAGGAAATCGTAAAAAGAAACCCCGATTCCGTGGTAATAGTTGACGAAGCATACATAGATTTCGGCGGTACGTCTGCCCTTCCCTTGACAGACAAATATGAAAATCTTTTAGTGGTTCAGACCTTTTCAAAGTCGCGTTCGCTTGCGGGCTTAAGAGTCGGCTTTGCCTTCGGGTCGAAGAAGCTTATTTCGTATTTAAAGGACGTAAAGTTTTCTTTTAACTCGTATACCTTAAATCTTCCGTCACTTGAACTTGCCGCGGCTTCCATGCTTGATACGGCATATTTTAAAGAAACTACGGAAAAGATTATTGCAACAAGAGAACGGACCAAGGAAGAGCTTAAGAAGTTAAACTTTACTTTCTTTGATTCCGAGACCAATTTCATCTTTTGCAAGCATGCGACGATTGAAAGAGACTGCATTTTCAGTGAGTTAAGAAAAAGAAATATTATCGTCAGAGCCTTTAACGGCGAAAGGATAAAGGACTACATACGTATTTCAATCGGAACGGACGAAGAAATGGATGCAGTGATTGAAGCCTTAAAGGAAATTGTCAGATAGGTCTTAAGGGATACAGGATGGAAGCATATACGGATTTTGCGGCTCTTTATGACAAATTCATGGAGGGCACGCCATACGATGAGTGGTGTGACGCAATAACGGACAAACTGAATAGTATCGGAATCTGCGACGGCCTTGTATGCGAGCTTGGCGCGGGAACCGGTGAAATGACGAGACGCCTTGAAGCCAAGGGCTACGACATGATTGGAATCGATTCGTCGCCCGACATGCTTTCGGAGGCGATGAAAAAGAAAACGCCCGGCAGCAACATTCTTTATCTTTGCCAGGATATGCGTGAGTTTGAACTTTACGGTACCGTGCGTGCTGTGGTGAGCGTTTGTGACTCGATTAATTATATCCTTGAGGACGGGGACTTGCTTACGGTTTTCAAGCTTGTGAATAATTATCTCGATCCAAAGGGAGTGTTTCTTTTTGATTTTAATACCCTTTACAAGTACAGGGATGTCATAGGTGATTCGACGATAGCCGAATCGCGGGACGATGAAGCCTTTATCTGGGAAAATTCTTTTGATGAAGACTCTCAGATAA
>CAZCPW010000072.1:4414-6344 GCA_964499925.1 uncultured Lachnospiraceae bacterium | reverse complement strand
TGGCTTTTATCGTCCGAATTGCGATGGAGCAGTTCCTTTGCAAGACCGATTCCGATCTGTCTGATATGATTCGTGGCAAAGGTAGTCGCCATCGGTGTTCCCTGTGCCTGTCTGAAGGTTGCAAACTGCATGGATGCAATAAAGTTGATTGCCACCTGTGATATCTGAACCGGATAAGAATCCGGTATGAAGCCGAGAATGATTACCACAAATGCCTCAATTCCGATAAGCATCGTATCCCAGCGAATCATCAGCTTGTGCTTTACGGGATTCGGAAGCAGTTCCGATATGAAGGCTCCGGCAAGGTATGCCGTAATGGGAATCAGGTAGTAGATTGCCTTCTTAACCTCTCCCGAGCCTATTGCAAGTCCCAAGAGCACTACGTTTCCGGTCTGCGCATTGCAGAAAACATTTCCGCGAAGCAGATACGTAAATGCTCCCCAGAATCCGGACACCAGTATCAGCGTATAAAAAACCCAGTTTTGTTCACAAAGTAAATATTTATTCTTGGTATTCATGTCAATGATATTTCCGGTACGTTTCGCTTAAGCTTTTGGATGCGGCGAAGCGTGCTTTTATAAATTCAGGATTTTCCCTGTAATCTTACTATAAGCCGCAGATCTTAATAAACAGACCTGCGGCTTAAATTAACATTTCCCGTTACCAAGTCCTTTGACAACGGTAATCAGCCTTTGATTGCCGACAGTCTCTCGGTAACATCTTTTAACATATTTTCGTACTTCTTAAGCTTTTCTTTTTCCTCGTTTACCTTGCTTTCGGGAGCCTTTGATAAGAACTTCTCGTTTGAAAGCATTCCGTTCGAGCGCTTTATCTCGCCCTGAAGACGAGCTTCTTCTTTGGAGAGACGCTCAATTTCGGCCTTTATGTCTACCAGTTCATCAAATGGCATGTAAAGCGTTGCTCCGGGAATCACGCAGGAAACGGCGTCATCCGGAATTCCGGTTTTCTCCGAAAGTATCTTTACGTCCGATGCATAGGCTAAGGGTTTAAAGTAAACTTCGCAGGAAGCAAAGGTATCTCTGACAGCTGCGTCATCGCTCACTACGAATACTTCGGCCTTTCTCGAAGGAGCTACATTCATGCCCGTACGGACATTTCTGATAGCACGAACTGCTTCCTTTACCGTTTCAATTTCTTTTTCCTCTTTTGCAAAGGAATATTCGTCACTGTATACGGGCCAGGAAGAAACCATTATGGACTCCTCTTCGTCCTGAATCGTCGTGAAGATTTCCTCGGTTACAAAAGGCATATAAGGATGAAGAAGCTTTAAAGCCTCTATGCATACGTGCTTAAGTGTCCAGAGTGCAGCATTTTTCGAAGCGGTATTGCCCTCGGCATAAAGACGGGGCTTAACCATCTCGATGTACCAGTCGCAGAACTCATCCCAGATGAAGTCATAAACCTTCGAAACGGCAACACCAAGCTCGTATTTCTCCATGTTGTCGGTAACATCCTTTATAAGGGTGTTGCACTTTGAAAGAATCCACTTATCGCACGTTTCAAGCTCTGCATCGGTGGGCTTTAACGGAGCTTCATCTCCCATATTCATCATGATGAAACGTGATGCGTTCCAAATCTTGTTTGCAAAGTTTCTGCTTGCCTCAACACGCTCATTGTAGAAACGCATATCGTTTCCGGGGGCATTGCCGGTGATAAGTGTAAGCCTCAATGCATCGGCACCGTACTTGTCTATGATTTCAAGAGGATCGATACCATTGCCTAAGGACTTACTCATCTTACGGCCCTGGGAGTCTCTTACAAGTCCATGGAACAAAACGGTCTTGAAGGGTCTTTCTCCCATCTGCTCATAGCCTGAGAATATCATACGTATTACCCAGAAGAAGATGATATCGTAGCCTGTTACAAGCACATCCGTAGGATAGAAATATTCAAGATCCTTTGTCTTTTC
>CAZCPW010000072.1:1188-4314 GCA_964499925.1 uncultured Lachnospiraceae bacterium | reverse complement strand
ATGAGCTCGTCCATCTTTACGAACCACTGTTTCTTTATCATGGGTTCGATGGTCGTCTTGCAGCGGTCATGCGTACCTACATTGTGGGTATAGTCCTCAATTCTTACAAGAAGTCCGAGCTCGTCAAGCTTCTTGACGATGGCCTTTCTTGCTTCGTATCTGTCCATGCCCTCATACTCACCGCCGTTTTCGTTGATGGTGGCGTCGTCATTTAAGATATTGATTTCGGGAAGATTGTGTCTCTTTCCTACTTCAAAGTCGTTGGGGTCATGTGCGGGTGTTATTTTTACAACACCGGTACCGAATTCCATATCTACATAGGAATCCTCTATAACGGGAATGGGTTTGTTTACGATAGGAAGCCAAACCTGTCTTCCCTTTAAATAATGATATCTCTCATCATCGGGGTTAATGGCAACTGCGGTATCGCCGAGCATGGTCTCGGGACGGGTGGTCGCAAACTCCAAAAATTCCGTGGTCGAAGGCTTTCCGTTCTCGTCTACAAGAGGGTACTTGATGTGCCAGAAATGTCCTGCCTGTTCCTCGTATTCAACCTCGGCATCGGAAATGGAGGTATTGCATACAGGGCACCAGTTGATGATACGTGAGCCCTTGTAAATCCAGCCTTTTTCGTGCATCTTGCAGAATACTTCGGTAACAGCCTTGTTGCAGCCTTCATCCATTGTGAAGCGCTCTCTGTCCCAGTCGCAGGATGAGCCGAGCTTTTTAAGCTGTGAAACAATTCTTCCGCCGTAGACCTTCTTCCAGTCCCAGGCTCTCTTTAAGAATTCCTCACGACCCAAATCTTCCTTTGAAAGGCCTTCTTCTTTGAGCTTTTCAATAATCTTTACTTCGGTTGCAATCGAAGCATGATCGGTGCCGGGCTGCCAAAGAGCGTTGTAGCCCTGCATTCTCTTAAAACGAATCAGGATGTCCTGCATGGTATTGTCAAGTGCATGGCCCATGTGGAGCTGTCCCGTAATATTCGGAGGCGGAATTACGATTGTAAAGGGTTTCTTACTTTCATCAACCTCCGCATGAAAATATTTCTTATCAAGCCAGTTCTGGTAGATCCTGTCTTCCATCTGCTTGGGATTGTAGGTTTTTTCAAGTTCTTTCTTCATAATGTCCTTCCCAAATAAAGCATATATATGTTCAAATAATCTTATCCGTCTACTTTAGCACACATACGGGCTTTACTTCAAGGACTTCGTAAGGTCTTTTATGACTTCCGAGGCAATCATAAGTCCCGCCACGGAAGGAACAAATGAAACGCTTCCGGGCGTCTGACGCTTTCCCTCTGTTTGCACCTCGTACAGGGGCTTAATCGGCGTTTCCGTTGAGTAAACTACCTTAAGATCCTTCACTCCGCGTTTTTTAAGCTCGTATCTCATGACCTTTGCAAGCGGGCAGACGGAAGTTTTGTAAATGTCCGCTATTCTGAGAAGTGACGGATCAAGTTTGTTTCCGGCACCCATGCTGCTGATAATCGGTACTCCCGCATCCTTTGATTTCATGATTATATCAAGCTTCGCCGTTACGGTATCCACTGCGTCGACCGTATAATCGTATAAAGAAAAATCAAACTCTTCAGCGGTTTCGGGAAGGTAAAAGCAATCGTGAATCGTAACCTCACAGTCGGGATTTATGTCCTTTATGCGTTCCTTAAAGGCCGCGGTCTTTTTCATCCCAACTGTCGAATGAAGTGCAATCAGCTGTCTGTTTATGTTTGAAACGGAAATCGTATCGCTGTCCGTAAGTACCAGGTGACCGACCCCCGCCCTTGCAAGTGCCTCAACCGTGTATCCTCCGACGCCTCCGAGACCGAAAACCGCAACCGTTGACCGATTCAGTTTCTTTATCCCGTCATTTCCGAGCAGCATCGCAGTCCTTAAAAATTCTTCCTTCATCAAGCCTTTTCTTCCTTACTGAGCAGATATTCCTTGGCATCGTCCGGTACGTCGTCAAGGTTCTCCGAACCCGTATCGATGTCAAGCGGCTGCTTCTTAAAGAGGATATCATACATAACAGGAATGATAAACAACGTCATGAGTGTCGCATAAAGGAGACCGCCGGCGATTACAAGTGCCATGCCGCGTCCCATCTGGCTTCCCATATCGTCGCCGAATATAAGGCTTGCCTCTGCGAGGATTGTGGTAAGGGCTGTCATAAGGATAGGCCTCATACGGGTAACGCCCGTTGCAATAAGGGCATCATGCCTTGATAATCCGCCCTTCCTCAACTGATTTACATAATCGACGTAAACAATACCGTTATTTACGACAGTACCCGTCAGCACTACGAAGCCCATGAGTGCAATCATTGAAATGGTTTCGTTTGCAAAGAAGAGTGCAAGGAAACCACCCGTAAATGCAAGCGGGATTGTAAACAGTACTATGAAAGGAGAAAGAAGGCTCTGGAACTGTGCCACCATTACAAAGTAGATGAAGGCAATTCCCATAAGAATAATCAATGCCATCTGTCTGACCATCGTGTTGACTGTTTCGGTCTCTCCTCCGATTTCCAATGAGTAACCGTCGGGACATTCATATGAAGAAATCAGGGGTTCTACTTTTCTTGAAAGAATGTTGTTGCTGTATCCGTCCTCGACTGCTGCCGTTACGGTTATGTAACGTGTCTGGTTTTCACGACTGATACTTGTAAATCCGTCCTCGGTTTCAAGAGTTGCGAAGTCGCTTAAGTGCTTGGTGACGGTTTCTTTTTCCCCGTCTTCATTTTCCTCGGTCACTTCGAACTCGGTATCCATAAGGTTCTCAACCGTAAGTTCGTCCAAATCGTTTACAACGCTTACATCCATATCTTCGCCGTCAATTGTGACGCTTACGGCAGTGCTTGATGTGGTAAGCTTACCGGCAAGTGTCTGGTAAATACCTGCTACGGTAAGGCCCTTGGACATTGCATAGTCTTTGTTTATATATAGGTGAAGCACGGAATCGGCTTCTTCCTGCCCGTTCGAAATATCGGTATAGCCTTCAACCGAATCAACCAGTTCCATTACGTCTTCGCTGATGGAAAGAAGGGTGTCCGCATCGCTTCCGTAAATTGAAATTGACAGTCCGCTTCCGAGCATCGAGGTAAGCTCCTCCATTCCGGTGGATACGCTTG
>CAZCPW010000072.1:0-1088 GCA_964499925.1 uncultured Lachnospiraceae bacterium | reverse complement strand
GAAACTGCCAAAAGTCCTATGCTGACTCCCAAGGGAACTACCTTTACGCGCAGGCAGAAATCAAGAATCTTTGCGTAGAAATTCTGAATCTTATCAAACCAGGGATGATCCTTGGGCTTTGTATTTCTAAGGAGTGTCGAGCTTGCCGCAGGCACAACCGTCATGGCGACGAGGAGCGATGCAAGCAGGCAGTAAATAATGGTAAGTGACATCGGAAGCATGAGTTCCCTGACTGTTCCCGTTGTATAAACCATAGGGAAGAATACGCATACCGATGTAAGTGTTGAGGCAATAACCGCGCCCGCAACCTGTCTGGTACCCTGAACCGCCGCACGGGGTGCCGAAACGCCTCTGTTACGCAGTCTGTAAATATTTTCAATAACTACTATCGAGTTATCGACAAGCATACCTACGCCTAAGGCCATACCGGAAAGTGACATCATGTTAAGCGAAATTCCGGTAAAGTACATGGCCACGAAAGCCGTCAGTACGCTTAAAGGAATCGATATTGCAACCACAACGGTCGGCATGAAGTCCTTTAAGAAAATGGCAAGTATGAATATTGCAAGGGCCGCACCTATAGCCATATTCTGAACGACACTTGATACAATCAGGTCAATGTAATCGCCCTGATTCATCATAATCATTACATCCAAGCCTTCGTACTTTTCTTCAAGGTCGTCAATTGCCTCGGTTAAAGACTTGCTGACTTCGTTTGTGCCTGAAGTGCTTGCCTTGAATATAGAAAGAATAATTGCCTTCTCACCGTTAAGTGAAGCATAGCTGTCTTCGGAATTGTCTATGATGGTGATGTCTGCAACATCCGAAAGCTTTACATCACCCACATCATCTATTGTACAAAGAACAAGATCTTCAAGCTCTTCAACGCTGTCAAAGTTGTCTCCGATCTTTAAAAGCCATGAGTCGTCGTTTGCATCGTCTATATAGCCTGCCGGCATTTCAAAGTTCTGCGCATAGATGAGGCTTGAAAGCGTTGATAAAGTAAGAAGCTCGTCGGCATTTGCGGATTTAAGAGCCTCTTCCTTTGAAGACTCAAACTGCTCCACGCCTTCATAATAGCTGTCCCA
>CAZCPW010000071.1:0-6384 GCA_964499925.1 uncultured Lachnospiraceae bacterium | reverse complement strand
TTAAGAACGGTGAAAATCCCGCCACGATAGAAATTAAAGATGCGGTTACGATTATCGACAGGATAAAGCTTGAGGTTGCAAAGTCCGGAAAAGAAGTAGAGGGCTTTACAGACACCTTGGATAAAGAAACCATTAAGGAACTTACGGGTCTTGAAACACTTGCAACCGAGGCGGAACTTTCCGATGTTACGCTGACGGAGGAAACCTGCGTTGATATAAAGAATGCGTATGAGCAGCTCTCCGAGGTCGATCAAATAACGGATGGGATGAAACGCCTTCTTTTGACGGAGGGTGAAGATCCTACAATAGAAAACCTCTACCTTTTAAAGCATTCAACTGTGGAGACAGGCGAAACTAAGGGATCGGACTATTTTTATCTTGAGTCAACCGGTTACCTTGCAAAAAGAGGTGACGGGGACAATTCGAATGACTTAAAAAGCGAAATAGCAAATCTCCTGATTGAAAATGACATAAGTGTTACCGATGAAAATATCGAGGCTTCCAAGTGGCTCATTAAGGAGTCCTTACCTGTCACCGAGGACAATATAAAAAAGCTTGAAACCCTTGATGAAATAAAGCTTCCGCTTACGGACAGCGAGTTTGCAAAGAAGGTTATTATTGCTTGCAAAGAGGGTAAGGCTCCGATAAAAACGGACCTTACAAAGAATGAAAGCATTTATGACGAAGCTGTCAGAATTACGGGTGAAATCGAATCACTGTGTGAAGAACCGTTTGTCAAGGAAACCAGGATTCTTGAGGAAACCAGACTCAAGATGCTCACGGAAGCAAACCTTGTGCTTTTAAAGAGCGATTATTCGATTGACACAAAGGATCTCGAGGGTTATGTAGAGGCATTAAAGAATCTTGAAAACACTCAGTCTTTCAAGGAAGCCAAAGAGGTGACGGAAACAACCGAAGTGGTCGATTCGGTTAAGACGCTCCCGGCTATGGTGATTTCTTCTTTTTCCGCAAAGATAAACCTCACAACGCTTGAGGAAATAAACACTGAGGGAGCGGATTTAAGAGAGAGGTTTAAAAAAGCAGAAATTTCTTACGAGCAGGTTCAGACAGAGGTTCGTGTCGATCTGGGTGACTCCATCAAGAAAGCATTTTCGAATATTCCGGAGATTCTTGATAATCTGGGGCTTGAAGATAATACCGAAAATGAAAGAGCAGTTAGAATTCTTGGCTATAACAGCATGCCGATTACAAAGGAATCGGTTAATGAGGTTAAAGAAGCCGACCAAAAGTTGAACAATGTTTTGTCAAGGCTTACGCCGTCGGATACGCTAACTCTTATCAGAGACGGTAAGTCGCCCATAAAGATGAGCGTCGAAGAGCTTAATAAATACCTTGATGCCAAGGAAGACAATGCCGAAGCAAACATCGAAAAATATTCGAAATATCTGTACAAGCTTGAAAAGACCGACGGTATCACAAAGGAAGAAAGAAAAGACTTCATAGAGGTCTACAGAATTATAAACGGTATCGAAAAGGGTGATTCGCAGTCTGTCGGTGCGGTCGTGAATGCCGGTTGGGAACTGACACTCGGTAATTTAAAGACCGCGATGAAAGCGATGGGCTATAAGGGAAGCGATATAACCATCGGTGATGCCTATAACGTCATAAACTCAGACGAGGTAACGGAAAGAGAGTGGATTCAGGAAAAATATACCGAGATGAAGTCTTCTCTGAAGGCACCGGAAGAAACGGTAACGGAACTTGTAAATAACAGAATTACCGTAACCGCCGAAAATCTCCAGGCTGCGTTTTATCTCAGGAAAGAAAAAGGAAATGCTTTTAAGAAAGCTTCGGAAAGTAACAAAGGTGCGGCCAAGGAAGAAGAAATATCTTTCCTTGATTCTTTTACGGATGAAGAGAGCGCAAAAGAAGCTTATGACACGATGATAAATGATGCAAAGGATGCGGTTTTCGCTGAGTGCATGGAGCAGGAAACCTATATGGATGTCAAGGCACTGCAGCTGGTACACAAACAGCTTTCTTTGGCTCGTTCCTATTCCGAATGTGATAATTTCGAGGTTCCCATGGAAATCGAAGGCCGGATTACAAGCGTAAATGTAAAGCTGGTACACGGAGCGGATGAAGAAAGTAATGTTTACATTTCTTTGGAGACAGAAAGTTTGGGAGCGGTAAACGCAAAGCTTTACGAAGATTCAAACAGCATAGGCGGATACGTAGCCTGCAATTTAAAAGAAACTGTAACAAAAATAAAGGATGCTGCCGATAAAGTAAGTACAGGGATAAGCGTGGTGTGGACTGAAAATAAAGATTTTGATTTAAAGCTTTCACGCCTTCCCATGAAAGACAATAAACCGACCGAAACAGTTAAGCTCTACGAAATAGCAAAAAATTTCCTGGAAGCTTTGAAAGGAATCTGATATGAACATTAGCTACAATATTTCCGCCATGATTGCAAACAATGCCCTGAAAGCAAACGACAATGCGGTTACTTCATCGCTTGAAAAGCTTTCTTCCGGCTTGAAGATTAATCATGCAAAGGACAATCCTTCCGGCCTTGCAATGGCAAAGAGGATGAATGCTCAGATAAAGAGTCTCGATACGGCAAATCAGAATTCAGAGGACGGAGTTTCGGTAATAGAGATAGCCGAAGGTGCACTTGTAGAGATCGAAGAGATGGTCCAGAGAATGAACGAATTATCGGTTAAAGCCTGCAACGGAACACTCAGCGATGATGAACGCGCTATGATAGATGACGAGATTACGCAGCTTAAAGAAGAAATAAACCGAATCGCCGAAACCACGATGTATAACGGCCAGACACTTCTTGACGGAACTTTTGATGTCAAGGGTTATACGAGCGAGGCAGATTTAAAGGTTACCACATACAGTGACGAGGTAAGAAGCGGAGAATATACGATAGATTCACTTTCTTTATCCTACGATGCGGAAGGAAACTTGGACCCCGAGAATTCGTCGATTTCCATATCGGGCCCCGGTGTTCCCGCAAGCGGAGTTACGGCGGAATTTATCGAAGATAAGATTACCTTAACCGGCAGCAACGGATTTGAAATGGAATTTCAGGTAAAGAATCAGCATGCGTTTGACGGAACCGAAACAATTAATCTGGATATAACCGGACTCGGCGCCATGAACCTTCAGATAGGCACGAACGAAGGGCAGGAGCTCGGAGTTAGGATATCGACTATCAGCACAAGGACCCTTGGCTTAGATAATGTGGATTGTAAGACAAAAGAAAATGCCGAGGCATTCTTGGAGCAGATGAGCACGACTCTTGCATATGTGAACAGTGCAAGGAGCAGGCTTGGCGCATACCAGAACAGACTTGAGCATACCATCAGCACCTTGGATATTTCGGAAGAAAATATGACCGGCGCTTATTCACGGATAATGGATGTAGATATGTCGGAAGAAATGACGGAATACACCAACAATCAGGTGCTTGTTCAGGCAAGTACCGCGATGCTCGCACAGGCAAATGAGAGACCTTCACAGGTACTTCAGTTATTGCAGTAGTAAAATACGGAGAAATTCATGACAAAAGACAGGATACAGGCCTTTACCCGCAGGATAGTCAATGCAAATAAAACAGAGATGATAGTGATTCTTTACGACATAGGCTTGTATTATATAGATGAGGCCGTCGAATTTCTGAAAAATGACGACAAGGCCTCCTTCAGAAACAGCATTGATAAAGAACGAGCCGTATTAAGGGAGTTAATGGGATCCGTTGACCCCTCAAATGAAATCGGGAAGAACATTTTAAGTCTGTATATTTTTGCAAAGAAAGAACTGACAGCGGCATATATAAATCTTGACTCAGAGCCTCTTAAGGCAGTCGAAAATATTTTTAAGGGTTTGCGGGATGCATACGACAAAATCAGTTCACTCGATACCTCGGGTGTTATCATGCAGCATACCGAAAATGTGTACGCAGGTCTGACTTACGGAAGAAATTCCCTAAAGGAACAGGTCGCAGGAACCGATCTAAACAGGGGATATTTGGTATAGCATAAGAAATAGGAAGAAATATTTACGAACACATGTTTTTTTGACAATTAAAAAATCAGCTTTTACAAGGGACTGACGCATTAAAGTCAGTTCCTTGTTTTTATTTTTGCGCGTTTTTCACAAAGTTAAAAAACATCACGAAATGATATTTACAAAAAATAAAACGAAGAATACAATGCATTTACACAGCCAAGTACAACAGATTGGCGGTGATACATTGAAAATTCTTATTAATGCCTGTGCCGGTTTGATACTTTTAACGGCAGCGGCGACAGACGTTCGTAAAGGTAAGATACCGAACGTTCTACCGGTTCTTTTATTATTCATTTTCTTTGGGTTAGAGACAGTTTCTTTCTTTTTCGGGAAGCCCATTTACCAAATCGAAGAATTGTATGAAAAGATAACAGCAATGATTTTTGTATTTTTCTTTTTGTACCCGTTCTTTAAGATTGGTCGCTTAGGCGCCGGGGATATTAAACTTATCTGCACGAGTTTATTGTTCGTACAATTCGAGCTTCAATACGTATTCCTGGTATTTGCGATAGGAGGGGTCATGGGACTAATCGGCATCTTCTTGAAAAAGAAAAATTTGAAGGTACATTTGGGGTTACCGATTTTGATGTCCTTTTGTCTGGCTGTGTGTAGGGACATTTAGGTAAGGCTTTGAGGAGGTAAAGGTGAAAAAGATTTTTGCAATCGCGGGGAAAGAGTCAGGCTACATTCGCAGGCTATACGAATATATACTTTCGTGTTATTCGCAGGACTTCGAAATTGTTCTTTTTACGGATGAGGCATCATTGAGCGAGTATTTAAAGCACAACCACGTAGAGATTCTTGTAAGTGAGGAAGACTTCAAGATTATGGATAAAGAAAATGTCGAAACCTTCATCGGATTAAGCGAAACTCCCGGTGTCAGCGGAATGGTATATAAATATACCGCCTGCGATTCGATTATTAAAAATATAATGGCAATCTGTGCGACCGAAAAACCGGCCGATCCTGTCAAGAAGAGTACGTCCAAGGCTCTGATTGGCGTCTATACACCGATCAAGCGGTGTTTCCAAACAACTTTTGCTATAACACTTGGACAAATTTTAGCTAAAACACACAAGGTCCTGTATTTAAATTTCGAGAGCTTTTCGGGCTTTGAAATTTTGAGGAACCGGCAGGGAGGAACGGATCTGTGGGATCTTGTGTACTTTAGCGAATGCGAGGCAGGAAATTTCAGTTACCGAATTAACAGCATAAAGGAAAAAATCGGGGAACTGGATTATATTCCGCCGGTCAAACTGTTTACCAGGTATGAAGAGGTATCGGCAAAGAAATGGGACCGGCTTCTTAACAATCTTCTTACGGCAACTGATTACGAATACATTATTTTGGATCTTTCCGAGTGTGTAAACGGTCTTCTGAACATACTCAGGAAATGCACGAAGATATATACGATAACCGATCCGGGACACATTGCTTCGGCAAAGGTTGCCCAGTATGAGAATCTACTGCGCACATACGCTTATGATGAGGTCTTGGAAAGGACGGAAACAATTACCATTCCAACATTTAAGGAAATACCGAGAGAATTCGAGCTTCTGACAAAATCGGAGCTTGCCGCTTACATCCGAAAGATGCTTGCCTTTTCCGAGGGAGCCAGCTATGGATGAGAGAATTCTTGGGATAAAAAAAGAAGTTGCGGAAAGTCTGCTTGAAAAATTTGATTTTTCAAAGGATCTTTCAAACGAAGAAATTCTTGCGAGGATAGATGATGAGCTTGTATTTAACCGGTACGACCGGGACATCACTATAGAGGAAAGAATGCTTCTTCGCAGGGAAATATTCAATTCTCTAAGGCGTTTTGACATCATACAGGAATACTTGGATGATGAATCCGTAACGGAAATAATGGTAAACGGCTATGAAAGCGTGTTTATCGAACAGGCCGGGATAATATCAAAGGCCGAGAAGAGCTTTGAATCCAAGGAAAAGCTTGAGGATATAATTCAAAAAATCGTCGCAGACTGCAATCGCAGTGTAAATGAGGCATCACCGATTCAGGATGCCAGACTTTCAAGCGGAGAAAGAGTCAACATAGTGCTTCCTCCGATTGCTCTAAACGGACCGATAGTCACGATCCGAAGATTTCCCGACAATCCGATCACAATGGAAACCTTAATAAGCTTTAATTCAATTACAAGGGAGGCGGCGGAATTTCTAAAATCTCTCGTAGAGGCAAAGTACAACATCTTCATCTCCGGCGGAACGGGCAGCGGAAAAACAACCTTCTTAAACGCCCTGTCACAATATATTCCGGAGGATGAACGTGTAATTACCATCGAAGACTCAGCGGAATTAAGACTTCTCAATGTTAAAAATCTG
>CAZCPW010000070.1:796-6462 GCA_964499925.1 uncultured Lachnospiraceae bacterium | reverse complement strand
GCATAAGCGACAGCACATCGATCAGTGATTCAACGAGCATAAGCGACAGCACATCAATAAGTGACTCAACAAGTACCAGCGACAGCACGTCGATCAGTGATTCAACAAGCATAAGCGATAGCACCTCGATAAGCGACAGTACTTCGATCAGTGACTCAACAAGCACCAGCGACAGCACATCGATCAGTGATTCAACGAGCATAAGCGATAGCACCTCGATAAGCGACTCGACAAGCATAAGTGACAGTACTTCAACAAGTGACTCAACGAGCACGAGCGATAGCACCTCAATCAGTGACTCAACGAGCATAAGCGACAGTACATCAATCAGTGATTCAACAAGTACAAGTGAGAGTACTTCGTCAAGTGATTCAACAAGCACCAGCGACAGCACATCGACAAGTGATTCAACGAGCATAAGCGACAGCACATCAATAAGTGACTCGACCAGCACGAGCGATAGTGCCTTAACAAGTGATTTAATCAGATCCAGTGAGACAGCAAGCACATCCGACAGCGAGTCAGTCAGTGCGAGTGAAAGCATGGCTGCATCCGAGACGATGATACAAGAAGAGGCAACTCCGTTTGCACCGGCTCCGGTAGCAGGGGACGCAGTGATTGATATAGATGAGGAAGAAGTTCCGCTTGCAGTCATCGACAGCGAAAGCACTGTAACGGAGATTGAAGACGAGGATACGTCTCTTGCCGCTCCTACATTGGAAACCGCGTCAGTAAGCACTTGGTGGTGGTCAGTTGCAGCCGCAGCCGCAGGCTTAACCGGAAAAGGCGCTCGAGATCATCGCAAGAGAAAAACAAAAAAAGATGATTCAAATAAAGATAAAGAATAATCTTTCAGCATAAGAATAAAATAGTGTATACTACATTGTGACCACCCCAAAAAGGTGGTCACAATCATTATGTAAGACCGGAGGACGGGGTGAAAAATCCAAATAAAAAAGAACACGTCTTTACGTATAAAGTGATATATACCCTTATTATTATTGCCGTTTACATTGTCGGAATAAACATTCCTTTGTACATGGCAGACACAGAGGCCGTAACCGGTTTGCAGATTGATGCCCAGAATGTTTTGAATCAGGCACTTAACGGCGATATGAAAAATGGTTCAATTTTTTCTCTCGGATTATGGTCATATATGCTTGCCTCAATGCTGGTAATGCTGATTGTGGCAATATTGTCGGTTGACAGAACACGTAAAATTTTCCCGAAGAAAGTAAGTAAGGCAGTAATTGCCCTGACGGTTATTATTGCAGCCTTTCAAGCTTACACAAATATGCAGTCCCTGACTTATGTGTCAAAAGAGCACTTGTTGCTTACAAAGAGTGTTGTTTTTCTGGAAATGCTTTCAGGAATGATGCTTGTAATCTACCTATGCGAACGAGTGGCAAAGTACGGAATCGGAGGAAGGACCAGCATAATTGTTGTCAACGTGTTTGAAAGCCTTATTACAATGGTAAAGGGAATGTCTTTTGAAAAAATGATAATTCCCATCGTAATCAGTATTTTTGAAATAGCAATTATTCTTTTTATGGAAATAAAGGAAAAACGAATTCCCGTTCAGCGCGTATCAATACACAATATTTATGCGGATAAGAATTACATTGCATATAAATACAATCCTGTCGGAGTCATGCCTCTCATGTTTGCATCGGCAGTATTTATGCTTCCGCAGTTTACATGTTCTCTTTTGGAAGGCTTCTTTCCGGACAACATTACCGTAATATGGCTTACGGAAAACATGACACTTACAAGGCCGTTGGGAATTCTTGTGTACATGCTGATAATTTGTATCATTAATGTAGCTTTTTCTTTCATCATGCTTTCTCCCGGAACAATGGCCGACACCTTGCTTAAGTCCGGGGATTCCATTTTGGATGTTTATGCGGGGAGACAAACAAAAAATTATTTAAAAAGAACGGTACTGAGGCTTTCACTTGTAAGCTCCTTTGTAATGGCAATATGTCAAGGCATACCTTTGTTTTTACAGTTTGACGGATATGTTGATTCACAGCTGGCGATGTTTCCCTGCTCGGTCATGATGCTGACGGGAATGTGGATTTCCGTTCACAGGGAGGCAAGGGTATACCGCAATATTGATAGGTACAAGCTCTTAGTGTAATTATCAAGGAGAAAGAAATGATTTATTTTGTCCCTGCTTGGTACAAGGATAATACATGGAATGAAGATGAACAGGTCTGGTATCGTCGTAAGGGTAAATCCGAGGTTGATGAAACCATCAAAGAGATTACGCTTTTTCATCGAAACGTAAAGCGGGACTATCGTGTGCTTGTACTGGGTTATTCGCCGAATTTAAGACACTTTCTTCACAGGCAGGGGATGTTTCGTGCTTTATATTGGTCGGCATTTGACGCAATCGCGCAGGTGCGAAGGAGAAAAGTTTCGGTTCTTTCATATCATGACATCGCTTGGCCTGACGGAATAGAATTTGTCAACTCCGCGTTTGCAATACTAGCTTTCCTGAAAGATGAGATATATGCCAAGATAGAATTCGGTGAGGACGGGAACCCTATCTTAATCGATATGTATAAAGAAGGGATTATTTGCCGACGTAACTATTACGATGACAGGGGCTTTGTTTCTTCTACGGTTATATATGCAGAGGGAAGAGAAGTTTATCAGGATTTTTTGACGGAAAACGGGACGTGGAAGTTAAGAATGTTTTTTAAGGACGGTCATGTCCTGGTAAATCCCCTGTGCCCGACTTTTGACATTGAAGACGGGGATACCATATACGAAATCCTTTTTTCACAATCCGAATATTCCTCCATGGATCAGATTGTATCTGAAGTCTTTAGGGAATATCTTAAATGCGCAGGGGAAAAGGATCATTTCCTGATTGCGGCGCATCCGCTTCACATGAACGTTCTTAAGGAATGTTTGACAGGCGAAAAATATATCGTCACTTTCTTTGAAGATCGTTTTAATTTACAAAAAATAGGTGAAATAGCTGATTTCCTTGGCAAGGCGGAATATGTGGTAACGGACTCAAAGCTAACCTTATATGATATTCAGAGCAAAACACGGGGGTATGAGCTCAATCTTGTGGATATCCCGCCGTTTGATACAAGGACCGACTTCGGTGTAAGCGGGCAATTAAAGGTTCAGAATATATTGCTTCCGATAGACGGCTTGGAAAGCGAAACTTGCAAGACAATCATTTTGGAAGTAGCTTCATATCTTAAAAAGAACGAATTTGCGAGGGTACATATATTTTCAAGGAATGCAATGCTTTCCGACAATTCCAAGGTTAAGAATCAGCTTGCGGATTTTCTTGAAAAGAACGGTTTTAAGAGGGAATGGGCGGTAGAAGATCCCGAGGAAAAAGAAAAAGAAGAACTGCGTTTCTTTTTCGATATATGCGTGGACGAACGCGATATCAGCAAATGCATCAACGAACAGAGAATTATTTTGGACCTTAGGAAAAAGATGGATGTTTATTTGTTTGTTACGGCTATCAGCAAGGGTGTTCCGAGAATTGCGATGCAAAAGGATCAGTTTTTCGAGCATATGAAAAACGGATACCAGATAGATGATTGCAGTCAGATTCAAAAGGCACTTACCTACTATCTGGACAATTTTGAAAATTGGAATTCCGCGCTCGTTTACTGTTATGAATACGGACAGAAGTATACGACGGATGTCCTTCTTAATTCATGGAGAAAGGTGTTGGGTATTGTTGAATAAGATAAATCTTTTGTATGTGGGAACAACTGATTTCGAAAAGCTGTACAGTTACCCGGATTATGTCATACCGGTAAATTTCGACCCATTTGATGACTTGACTTCCAAGGACCGGGTTTCTTTGTTTGACATTGTGATTCTTGATCGCAAGATTAGTGAATATGAAGTTCAATACCTAAAAAAAGCAACAAAAGGCCATTGCTTATTTGCAACCGAAAATGTTGACATGGAAGACCCGTTTACTTCACTTTTCTTTGAGGGCAAAATGGGGAAATTTATGTATACCGGGGATGTGAACACCTTTTTGAAGGAGGATTCGGCCAAATACTTCGGGTATTCGTACGGTGAAAAATTTAAACCGTGTAATCTTGCAATCAGCAAATTCTTCAAAGGGAAGATTACCAATGACGGCAGTTACAACATGCAGTTGGAAGGTGATTTCGGAGACGATTTTACGCAGATAGCGTATTGGCGTTACAACATCCCGGTTGAAGCCGAACAGTTAATTGATTTGTATCTTGAGTACAAAAAACACGGAACGGTGGAAATAAAACTGAGGGTTATTGAATTTTACAGCGGTTCCGTTTTTGACATACGCAGGACATGGCTTTTCGACGAAAAAGATCTGCAATCTGTTGTAACCATTGGCGGAGAGCCGGAGTATGGACTTGTTTTCGTATCTGTACTGGCAAGAGGAAAGGGTAAACTGAATATCATTTCACTTCATGACAGGCATTCAAGAGCCAATGAGGGATATTTCATCCCGGGCGGTGACAGGCAGGTAACCCCGAACGGAGAGGAAATTTTTTCATATTTTGAAAAAGGAGATTTAAAACCGCCGCTTATAGTTTATTTTTCCGGGTACAGGACTCAGGAAGGCTTTGAAGGCTACTATATGATGCGGTCTTACGGTTGCCAGTTTTTACTTTTTACGGACCCGAGACAGGAAGGCGGAGCTTTCTACGTCGGGGATGCCGAGTATGAACGAATGATTACGGCTACCATTAAAGAAAAGATGCGGGAGCTTGGATTCACAAAGAAGGATGTGATTCTTTCCGGGGCCTCGATGGGGACTTACGGCGCCTTGTATTATGGCTCAAGGATAATGCCTCATGCACTTATACTGGCCAAGCCTTTGGTAAACATGGGAAATATCGCAAAGAATGAAAGAATAGTACGTACGGAAGGATTCGGAACATCCATTGACCAGTTGAAAAAGAATTATCACTCATTGGATGAAGATGCAATCGATAAGTTCAACCGGAGAATTTGGAAGGAATTTGATGAAGCGGACTGGTCGGAAACGAAGTTTATAATTTCATATCTGTATGAGGATGATTATGACCCGGATGGCTACCGGAGTATTTTAAAGCATTTAAAATCCGGCGGTGTTCAGGTATATGGCAAAGGAAACCACGGAAGGCATGTTGATAACAGTGCAGCTGTCATGGAATGGTTTAAAAGCCGGTATAGCAGAATTTTAAAAGAAGATTTTGACAGATGATGAATATGGAGCAAATATATGGCAAATGATACGTGGGTAGTAAGGTGGAAAGATCAGCTGTCGGAAACGTATTTGTATGGCTCGGAAGTAAAGTTTCATGAGGACGGAGCGGTTTCTTTTTACAATCCCATGATGCCTCCGGGAACGGTGATACACAGGTGGTACTCAAAGACAAATTACCAAAGAAACAGAATCGAACCGTCCCTGCCGCTTATTGACGGGGAAAAGGCGTATTGCGTATCGCTTAACATTGACGAACATGATGCTTCAAAGGCTTCCGTTCTTCTTCGAATTGTTTTTTATGACAGATATGATGATTTTGCGGACAGCATCATAATTCGTGAAAAAAGGGCATATTTCAAGCCATCGATAAAAACATACAGCTATTGTATGGAACTTGTTAACGGCGGGAATGCGGATTTTACATTTAAATCATTCA
>CAZCPW010000070.1:0-786 GCA_964499925.1 uncultured Lachnospiraceae bacterium | reverse complement strand
AACAAAAGAGAATTGAGAAAGTTAAAGAAGCTTCTTACAAAAGTGAAAAGAAGTGGAGAAAAGCTAAAAGCTCTGACAGACGGGGAACTAAGCGGTCAGACGGAGGCTCTGAAGCAAAGATATCAAAACGGTGAATCCTTGGATGCACTTTTGGCCGATGCTTTTGCGGTAGTTGTCGAGGCAGATGAGAGGGTTCTGAAAAAGAGACCCTATGATGTGCAGATTCTTGCCGGTATTGCGCTGCATCTTGGCTATTTGGCTGAGATGAATACCGGAGAGGGAAAGACTCTTTCGGCAACTATGCCTCTTTACTTAAACGCGCTTACGGGGAAAAGCTGTATTTTGGTCACCACGAACGAGTACCTTGCGGGAAGAGACGGAGCCGAAATGGGCGAGGTCTACAATTTTTTGGGACTTACCTGCTCATACCCACAGCAAAGTGAAGATGAGGATAGGTCCGTGGACGAGAAAAAATCCTTTTATTCCGCGGATATCATATATACGACACATGGCAGACTGGGATTTGATTACCTGTTAGACAACTTAGTCAAGAATGAAAACGATCATTTTTTATGCGACCTTAATTATGTCATAATAGACGAGGCTGATTCGGTGCTTTTGGATTCCGCTGTAATGCCGCTTGTAATCTCGGGAGCACCGAGAGTACAGTCGAATCTGTATCGCGTCTGCAATTTTTTTGTCACGTCTTTAACAGAGAATATCGATTATATTAGGAAGAGGGAGCGGTTTGGCTTACGGCAAGAGGCGTAAACTATGCTGAAAAAT
>CAZCPW010000069.1:0-6497 GCA_964499925.1 uncultured Lachnospiraceae bacterium | reverse complement strand
ACGGTGGCGCTTTGCGAAACGGCACAGTGTATAAGGTTTTTGATAAACTCGATTATGACTCCCGCCAAAGGTCCGTAGGCATAGGCACCTATCAAGGCCGGGAGATCCGAAAAATCAAGCTTTATGAAAAACGGCATAAAGGGAAGCGATACTTCAAGATACTGAAGTACGAAGGCTACGGCCGAGAGCATTGCGGCTCCGGTCATTACTCTGACATTGAATTTTGAATTTTGTTTGTTCATTTAAACCCTTTCCTGCGGCAGGGAACGCATATAAAGCAGGAACTTTGCTTTCTTTGTGCTTAAATGAAAAACCCCGTGAAGATCACGGGGTAAAGCATGCAAAGAAAGATATGTTTCTTCTTCCATCCGGACTTTACCGTCGGTTTCGGAATTTCACCGAATCAGCCGGTTTCCCGGGTCGCGGACTTTACCGCCGGTAGGGATTTTCACCCACCCCTGAAGATTATTTTCGTTAAAATATTAACACGCATGTAAATGAGTGTCAATAATTCTATAATGCTTTCTTTATTTCGCCAAGCAGCTCGTCATAAGTCTCAAGTGCTTTAAGGTCGGGATTTTCCTTTTTGATGGAATCGGGACTTCTAAAGAGGAAGCCTGCCTTGCTGGCGCGAATCATCTCAAGATCGTTGTGTGAATCGCCTGAAGCTATCGTATCAAAGCCTACCGACTGAAGTGCCTTTACGGTGCTTAACTTCGTGTGGTCACATCTTAATTTGTAGCCGGTTATTTCACCGTTCTCCGCTACTTCCAAAGTATTACACATAATCGTGGGCCAATTAAGCTTCTCCATTAAGGGCTTTGCAAACTGTGTAAAGGTATCGCTCAAAATGATGACCTGAGTAAGGCTTCTCAATTCATCGAGAAATTCCTTTGCTCCCGGCATCGGATCGATTTTTGCGATGGTCTCCTCGATTTCCTTTAAGCCAAGCCCATGCTCCTTTAAAATCCCGATGCGGTATTTCATGAGCTTGTCATAATCGGGTTCTTCCCTGGTGGTAATCTTCAGCTCTTCTATTCCCGTAGCCTCGGAAAAGGCTATCCATATCTCGGGTACTAAAACGCCTTCCAAATCAAGGCATACAATATTTAAATTACTCATTTCACTGCGTCTCCTGTAACTTGCTAATCAGTCGCTTGCAACCGACAAACAACATTTTAGCCATCTTGCTTGAATAGGTCAATACAAAAGGAAAAAGAACCCCTCGCGGGATTCTTTTTTAATCTTTTTCCGTAAAACTCGCGCCGAGCATGGTCGCGACCGCGACATATACTGTTTGTTAAAGCAGTGCATACTCGCGGAATACTTTTATTTTGCTCCTATTGTCATTGCAAGATGATTGCGTTCATCCCTGCAATTTAAAAAGCTTTGCATTATCTTCGGTGAAAAAACTCCGCATTCGCCGTCTACTATCATCTTTTCCGCCACGTCCAAAGGATAAGCATCCTTGTAAACTCTCTTGCATATCAGCGCATCGAATACGTCGGCTACCGATACAATCTGTGCGGAAAGCGGAATCTCTTCTCCTTTAAGTCCGTCCGGATAACCTTTTCCGTCATACTTTTCGTGATGCGAACGGCAGATATCGTAAACTACTTTACCGAATTCCTTGTCCCAAATGCCCTCGGCATCTACCCTGTCAAGTAACTCACAACCCTTTGTGGTGTGAGTCTTCATGATTTCAAACTCTTCCTTTGTGAGCTTGCCGGGTTTTAAAAGAATCGTATCCGATATGGCAATCTTTCCGAGATCGTGAAGCGGAGAAGCCGAAGCTATGACATCCACATCGTTCTCGGTCAACCCATATTCAGGAAAGTCTTTCATGACCTGAGTGGCAATACATCTGGTAAAGGCCTTGACTCTCATTACATGTTCAAAAGATTCCATGTGTCTGAATTCAACTGCCGTACCGAGTATGTCTATGATCTTCGAGTTTGTTTCTTTAAGTCTTTTTGCCTGTGCCGTCAGAAGGTCATTTTGCTTTCTGATGTCCTCGGTCTGTTCCATAACTTTCTTGGCAAGCATCTTCCTGCTTTGGAACAGTTCAAGGGAGTTTCTTACTCTCCTGAGTATAATGGTACTCTCATAAGGTTTGTGTATGAAATCATTTACGCCGAGGTCAAAAGCTTTAAGCTCGGCCTCCACGGCATTTTCGCCGGATATCATTATTACGGGTAAGAACTTTTCAAGACCCATTTTCTTTATTTCACGAAGAACGTCAAAGCCGTCGACTTTTGGCATATAGAGGTCAAGAAGCACAAGCGCTACATCCTTGTCATTCCGAATGTAATCGATTGCCTCTTTGCCGTCCGACGCCTCTATGATATCGTAGTCACTTTCGAGAATTGCCTTCAGCATTTCTCTGTTAAGCTCATTGTCCTCCGCAATTAATACGGTCTGCCTCGCCTGCATATTAAACCTCACAGTTCACTTACAATAAAAACAAACTCTCTATGATTTCTCTCTATGCTTTCTGTTTATGCCTCTAATTTATGCTTTATTTTCCGGCTGCTCAGTCCCCATACAGGGCTCTGATTGCCGATATTACCTTTTCATACTCTTCCGTTACAACCGGAAGCTTTGCCGCACCCTCTTCGAAACGTTCGGCTCTGAAATCCTCGCACTGATCCGAAACTCTTTCTTTAAGCTCGTCCATTGAAAAATTGGCGGCAAGTCCCTTAAGGGTATGCGCAGCCATAAAAGCCGAATGATTATTTTCTTTTTCAATTGCCGATACAAGCTCGCCGTAGGTAGGCTCTTCCAAAAACTTCTTTAAAAGCTTTCTGAGCAGATCGTCGTTCTTCATAAAACGTGCATAAAGCTTGTCAGCGTCTATCCCTCCGGTTTTAAGTACGGTGCGTTCTTTTTCTGTCATATGTAACCCTCTTCATATAGGTGCAAACATCTTCGTCTGCAAATCAGACTCTTGCAAAGCCGTCTGCCTGTTCCTTTAAGTCCTTGGATACCTGCTCGTTCTCGCCCATCTCGCTCTTAACAAGGCCGATAGCCTGTACCAAAGAATCAATGTTTTCGGCTGCGCTTACAACGCCCTTTGCGCTCTCTTCAACAGCCTGATTTATTCCGTTGATTGAATCGTTCATGTCGGCAACGTCGTTCTTTATCGCGGTTATGCCGCTCTCACATGAAGCCATATCCTCGTCAATGTGCGTTGCGTCGTCGGAATACTGCTGTCCCATGTCTACGAAAGTTCCGTAGTCGGGAAGTATCGTCTCATTGATATAGTTTACAATATTCTGAGATGCCTCGGCAAGTTCCTTAACAGACGCTATAACGGTGGAGTTGATGGTCTGAATGTTGTTTGCGGTTTCTCTTGAAGAATCCGCAAGCTGTCTGATTTCATCTGCGACAACCGCAAAGCCTCTTCCTGCTTCACCTGCTCTTGCGGCTTCAATCGAAGCATTTAAAGCAAGTAAGTTTGTCTGTGAGGAAATGCTCAAGATTTCGTTTGTAAGCTTTTCAACCTGCTCTACACTCTTTGAATTCTCAAGTGCCGAATTCAAGCCCTCGGTGAATTCTCCGATAACGGTTGTGGTATGTTCTTTATTCTTCTGTGCGCTTGCCTTAAGATCGTCGGCACGCTTCTTCATATCCTTTGCATAATCCGAAATTGCTGCGGTCTGCTCTGCAAATCCGTTTACTCTCTGGTTAACACGCTCGGTATTCTCGGTTACATTGTTGGTCGTAGCGGAAACCTCTTCCATGGTAGCGGAAAGCTCTTCCATGATTGCCGAAACGTCATTTGCACTGTCGTTTGACGAAGAAACATTGGTGACAACGCTTCCGACCACTCTGTCGAGAGTATCGGAACCGGTAATGATACGCGACATGATGCCCTGAAGAGTTTCGATAAATCTGTTGATACCGTGTGCAACCGCACCTATTTCATCATTGCTTGTTACGGTAATTCTCTTTGTCAAATCACCCTTGCCGTCTTCGATGTCCTTGATAATATCGTTAAGCTGCTTTGCCTGACGCTGTAAGGGTTTTACTATAAGTTCGGTGGTTGATATAACGGTTGCCACAAATGCAATTGCCAAAACAACCATCAGGAATATACTGTTTTTAATGGAACCGTCATAAATATCCATCTGTTCAAGAACAGTGTCGGAAATCATCGTATTGTTTTCGGCCGTAAGTGTTTCAACCTTTTCGCCGATTGATGAAGTCCAGGTTCTTAACACTTCATTGGCACTTGTAAGAGCCGCTTCGCTGTCTGTTTGGGACAGTGTCATGATTTCAACTGCCTTTGTCTGAGCATCCTCTATTTCCGCAAAGAGTTCATCCATTACCTCCTGACCTTCTGCGGAAAACATATCTTTATTTGCGGTCAGCTGTGCTTCATATCCGTCACACTCTTCCTTTATTGCCTGAAGATCCGACATGATATAGGTCATCATTTCTTCATTGCCGTCTGCCGTACAGTATGCAAGCACGTACTTCATGGTTTCCTGAATGTTTACGTTCATGTTGCTGAGTGAGTACAGGTTCTGAATTCCCTGATTTGAAACCTTTTTACTCGTCGTGTTTATTTCTCTCATGCTTATAAATGCAACGAGAGCGGCCATCATTCCGCATATACCCACCACGATAACCGGAGTAAGTATCTTAAAAATAACCTTCGTGCTGAATCCCTTCTTATTGGGATTGTACTGTATTTCTTTTTGTTTTCTTGCCATGGCACAGCCTCCGTGAAATCAAATTTCTATCTGATTTTATTAGAGCTTTGATAACGTTTTATTAAAAAAATAAGGAATTCTTAACATATAGGGAATATTCACTCTCAAATACGTGCGGAAAAAGAACACTTCCGGTGTGATTTTCCGTGGCAGAATGAGCTTAACATGGGAATATACATTTAAAAAATCAAGGAAGTGTCTCCGTTCTGACCGGAAACGCTTCCTTAAGTATTCATTCGGGTATGTTTTTAAATGTTTCATCCAAAGATTCAATCATTTCTTTATACTGGCTTTCGGATGCATGGGCATTTGTCGAAACCCTCTTGTGTGCTTCAACCGATGCCTTTGACTTTGCAATCGGCTGAATCGTACCTGCACCGGCGATACAGCCTCCCGGACAAGCCATACCTTCGAGAAGGTACCCGTTATACTTGCCTGCCTTCGCGAGTGCCAAAAGCTTTCTGCAATCCGCAAGCCCTTCGGCGCTTGCCACTTTTATTTCTCTGTCCGGGTACATATCGTGAATGCAGTTAACGACCGCACTCGCAACGCCTCCGCTTACGGCAAAGCCTCTGCCGTCCCCGCTCGCACCGTGCATCGTATCATCATCGGGCAATTCCTTGAAGTTAACTTCCTTTGCCTCAAACATTCCCATGACTTCCTCAAAGGTAAGTACAAAATCAATGTCGCTCCTGATGGACCTTCTGCTTGCCTCGAGTTTCTTGGCCGCACACGGGCCTATGAAGGCTACCATGCAGCCGGGATGTTCTTTCTTTATAAGCCTTCCGGTCAGTACCATGGGCGTCAGTGCCATCGATATGCAGTTTGCATATTCGGGAAAAAGTTTCTTTGCCATAACCGACCATGCCGGGCAGCAGGATGTTGCCATGAAAGGAATCTTCTCCGGAACTTCGTCCACGAAATCCTTTGCCTCTTCAATCGTGCAAAGATCGGCGCCTATCGCAACCTCAACAACATCTTCAAACCCCAAGGCCTTGAAGGCGGGACGCATCTTCTCGGGAGTAAAGTCAGGTCCGAACTGCCCCGTTGCCGCAGGTGCAATGGCCGCATAAACCGGCACATCCGAACGTATTGCCTGAATTACCTGGAAGATCTGGGCCTTGTCGGCAATGGCACCGAAAGGACAGTTTGCAAGACACATACCGCAGGAAACACATTTTTCATTGTCAATTTCCGCACGACCGTACTCATCGGAACCGATTGCTCCCATTCCGCAGGCCTTCGCGCAGGGTCTTTCCAATTTAAGTATCGCATTGTAAGGGCAAACCTGAACGCACTTACCGCACTTGATACATTTGCTTTCATCTATGACGGATTTGCCGTTTTTAACCGTAATGGCGCCCTTCGGGCAAACCTCACGGCAAGGATGCGCAAGGCAACCCTGGCAGGCATCCGTAACCTTGACCACGTTATTGGGGCAGGCATGGCAGGCAAATTTGATGATATTGATAAGCGGTGGCTGATAGTACTTTTCAGGCTTTACACACTCCTCGGCTCCCTGAGTAACCGGCGCCTGCTCTGCCGCCGTCCTCACGGAAAGCCCCATTGCCATACGCATTCTTTCACGCACAATGGCTCTTTCCAGAAAAACCGAATCTCTGTATACGGAAACCTCTCCCGGAATAACCCTGTATGGAATTTCCTCCATTTGGGAAAGGTCACCTTCTTTATACTCATACGAAAGTCTCGCAACCTCCGCAAAAACTCTCTTTCTTAAATCATTTACCGATGTGTAGATACCTCTCATAACCGTCTCCG
>CAZCPW010000068.1:0-6591 GCA_964499925.1 uncultured Lachnospiraceae bacterium | reverse complement strand
TCTTGTATGAGGAGGATGAGACCTTCCTTGAAAACATGAAGACAAAGAACCTCGCGGGAGACGATATCAATAAGTATCGCTTCTGGGAATGGACTCAGGGAGTGGGGCTCTTCGGATTCTGGAAATTGTTTAAACAAACAGGCGAGAAAGAATATCTTGATAAGCTCATCGCCTACTATGACAGACAGATGGAAGTGGGATTTCCGGCAAAGAACGTAAATACGGTGACACCTTTGCTTGGCATGTGTCTGGTAGGTGAGTATTGCGACAGAAAGGATTATCTTGCTGTTTGTGACGAGTGGGCCAAGTGGATATACGAAAGTTTTCCCCGCACCAAGGAAGGCGGTTTCCAGCATGTCACTTCGGACACCCTGAATGATTCCGAAATTTGGGACGACACCCTTTACATGACCGTTTTGTTCCTTGCTCTGTACGGCAAGATGACGGGTAATCGAGATTATATAGACGAAGCTTCGTATCAGTTCCTGCTTCATATAAAGTATTTAACGGATAAAGAAACGGGACTTTGGTTCCATGGCTGGAGCTTTAACGAGAAGAGTAATTTTGCGCGTGCTCTTTGGGGACGCGGAAACTGTTGGATTACAATGGGAATACCCGAATTCCTGGACATAGTTGAAGTACCCCTTCCCATTAAAAGATTTTTAACCGAAAGCTTTAAGGCTCAGTGCGAAGCTCTTAAAAAGTATCAGGATGAAAGCGGAATGTGGCATACACTTGTCGACGATCCCACTTCTTACGTGGAGTCAAGCGCCACCTGCGGTTTTGCCTACGGCATACTTAAGGGTGTACACATGGGACTGCTTTCAAAAGAGTATGAAGAAACGGCACTTAAGGCATTGAAGCCTATTTTGGGATATATAAACGACGAAGGAGTAGTGGAGCAGGTTTCTTACGGAACTCCCATGGGACGCATTACCAAGGATTTTTATAAAGAAATTCCGCTTAAGCCGATGCCCTATGGCCAGGCTTTGGCAATACTCTTCCTGATGGAAGCACTGAAATAAGAGCTTTAAGTACGGTCGGATGTTTGAGAATCACAGAGGTTGACGGGAAAATTTCTTTTTCAAGAGAGGACAATATGAAAATCGGGATTGATATGGGAGGCACCCATACCGGAGTCGGTCTTGTCGAAGGACTTGAGATTAAGGACAAAATTGAATTTGCAACAGACGTTTCAAAGGGCCCGGAACATTATGTAAAGACACTGAAAGAGAATATTGATATTCTGTTAAGAGCAAACACCCTGACTCTTGATGAAATCGAAGGCCTCGGAATGGGCGTTCCGGGAAGTGCAAACCGCGAGACAGGGATGATTGAATATGCCAATAATCTGGGCTTTGAAAATGTTGAGTTTGAAAGCATGCTCACAAAGTCCTTGGGCAGAAGCGTACTTCTTGACAATGACGCAAACCTTGCGGCTCTGGGGGAGTACTTACTCACGGAAAGCAGGGCAAAGTCCTTTATCATGGTGACGATAGGCACCGGAATCGGCTGCGGCTTTATACTAAACGGCGAGATTTACAGAGGCGTCAACTTCGCCGAGGGCGAAATCGGACATATGACTATTAAATATGACGGCGTAGCCTGCAACTGCGGAAGACGCGGCTGCTTCGAAGCCTATGCTTCGGCAGGGGCTTTGGTGAAGATGGCCTGTGATGCCATGGTTGAAAATCCGAAGTCGTACCTTTGGAAGCTTCCGAAGATTGACGGTAAAGGCATCTTTGAAGCCATCAAGGCAAAAGACAAGACCATGCTTTCGGTACTTGACGAGTATACGACCTATCTTTCGATAGGACTTACCAATATCATTAATATTTTTCAGCCCGAAGAGCTTATAATAGGCGGTGGAATAAGTGTTCAGGCTCCTCTTTTCATGCCTGACACACTCGAAAAGATCTCAAAATCCATTTATTCCAAAGATTCGAAAAAGAACACGATTATTAAGGCGGCGCGTTTCGCAAATGATGCGGGAATTATCGGCGCAGCCTTACAAAAATAAAGAGGTGGCTAAATGAGAGAACATTATGAACGTTTGATAAGGGATACCGAGGAGCGCGTGATTCATGCCTTACGTGTCCAAGAGACAAAGAAGGAAAGCCCATATTACGGCGGTTTCTATGATGCCAACCGCATGGTGCAGGCCAAAGTTGCCATTTACCAGGTGCTTCCGGAAATCGAATGTTACTTAAACAGAGATACGAAATTTTATAAAGACGAAAAGGTTTACAAAAGCCTCATTTTAGGCTTTGACTATATCAGAGCCTGTCAGCACGAAAACGGTCTTTTCGACTATGTGACCTGCAACTTTAATTCGGCACCGGATACGGCATTTTGTATACTCGAGTTCCTGCCGGTTATTGATTATCTTCATAAAGTCGGCTGTGAAACGGACAAAGAAAAAGAAATTCTTTCAAGATGCGAAGCAATCGTTCACGACGGCATCTACGGCATGCTTGAGGGCGGTTTTCATACACCGAACCACAGATGGGCAATCGCGGGACTGCTTGCAAAGGGATTTTCTTTATACGGAGATAAAAAGCTCTTAGATGCCGCAAATGAATATTTAAAGGAAGGCATCGACTGCAACGAAGACGGCGAGTATGCCGAAAAGAGCGCAGGCAACTATAACCGCGTAAACAACGACGCGATGATCATGCTGTCGGAATCCTTAAATGATGATAGGTTCGATGCGAATGTTGTAAAGAATCTTGAACTCATGCTCATGTACTGGGAGCCCGACTGGAGTGTCTTCACCGCAAACTCCACACGCTTCGACAAAGACAGACTTTGCTTCCCCGAAGGCTACTATCTTGAATACATGAAGATGGGACTTAAGTATGACAATCCCGTATTCTTAAGTATGTGCAGCCGCATCATAGAGATTTGCAAAGAGTACAATTTGATGATGCCGGATATCCTCATCTGGTTTATGCTAAGACCTGAATTTGTAACCACTGAAACCGGAAAGCCTTATGAACAGCACGACTTCAAGAGATTCTGCAAGTGGTCGGGCATATACAGAGCCAAGAAGGGCAACTTCTCCTACACCGTTATGAACGGAAAGTCAAACTTCCTGTATTTCCATGACGGTACGGTGAAACTTGCCATGAAGGTCGCAGGTTCTTTCTGCGAGCACAGAGCCTTCGTATCGGAGACGATGGAAGAGGAGGACGGAGGGCTTCACCTGCATCAGACCATGCACGGCTGGTATTATCTTCCCTATCCTAAGGACCGGCTTCCGAATACGTCCGACTGGTGGCAGATGGAAAATACCACAAAACGTCCCAAGAAATACGGTCCCGACGTTGACATAGACGTATATGTAAAAGAAGTCGAAGGCGGACTCGATGTGAGAGTAGTCACAAAGGGCATCAAGGGAGCACCCTGGAGGATAGAGCTTGCCTTTACGGGAATTGATTACATGCAGAGCGAGCATCTTGCAATGCCCGTCACCGGCTCCGAAGTCCTCGTCTGCAAGGACGGCACCCTCGAAGCTTACAACAATCACGATTCCGTCACCGTAGGACCTTGCTTCGGCGAGCACCGCTTCACCGAAGGCAAGGAAGACTCCGAAGCCAAAACCGCCGGAGCCGCCACCCTTTACTTAACGGACTACACTGAATTTGACAGGACCATTCAAATCAGAAATAAGAGGGACTGTGAAGGATATTAAAATAAAAACGCTTATTAAAGGCAGGGCTACATGGCTCTGCCTTTTTGCATGCAATCGCAACTCGTGCAAAGCAACAAAGCGTTTTCTGACGCGCTGACCGTTCCAACGAGCCCGTCAAAGCAAAAATCGTGTTCGGGTACGGCCTCCACGATTTTTAGGTCTCGTTTCCACAGCGCTCAAATGAAAACGCTTTTGTTCTTTGCACTCGTCGCTGCCTTATGCATTGAGTTTCCGTACGCGACCTGCTTCTATATCAGTGAAAACGATTTCGAGGCGATTAGCACTATTTTAACAAGAAGCAAAGAGACGACTTGGCAAAAGCTACAAAAATGACATATTCAATTTGTTAAAGATAAACAAAATGTAACATTTTGACTACAAAAAGATAAAAAACGGTTGCAAAATTATAAAAAGTGATGTAAATTAAATTTACGAAAACGATTAAGAAATTTTAAGTAAAAAGGAGACAAAGTATGAAGGATTTTCTTCGAAATACTTGGAAGCACAGAGCACACGTTGTAATGGCTCTACCGGTTTTCTTGGTTCTTTTCTTTATCATGTACGTCCCGATGTCGGGTCTTGTTCTTGCATTTAAGGATTATAAGAGCTCACTCGGAATCTTCGGAAGCCCTTGGGCAGAGAATCACGGACTTGCAAACTTTGAATTCCTGATTGCTTCAAAGAGTACTTTCGTAAGAATGCTTCGTAACACAATTCTCTACTACATATTGTTTACGGCACTCGGAACCTTCTTAAATGTCACACTTGCAATTGCAATCGACAAGTTCGTACTTAAGAAGTGCTCGAAGGTGATGCAGACCATCATGATCATCCCGGTATTCATCTCCTACGCAGCAGTACAGTTTATCGTTTTTGCATTTATTTCATCGGATGTAGGTATTATCAACCAGACACTCGGAACGCATACAAAGTTTTACTCAAATGCAGCCCTTTGGCCATACATCCTGACATTCGTTAAGATTTGGAAGGATACAGGTTACGGATCGGTACTTTACATGTCGGTACTTGCCGGAATCGATTCGGAGCTTTACGAAGCAGCCGAAATTGACGGTGCGGGTTCTTGGAAGAAGATCAAACACATCACCATTCCTTCACTGATTCCGATGATTACGGTAATGCTCCTTCTTTCGGTAGGAAACGTTATGAGATCCGATACAGGTCTTTTCTATCAGGTTACCAGGAACAACGGTGCCTTGTATGAGACCACACAGGTAATCGATTCCTACGTACTGAATTCAATTTTGAGATCTTCGGACTTCGGATATACGGCTGCGGCCTCACTGTTCCAGTCGGTTGTCGGATTACTGTTAATGTTGTTTGCTAACTGGCTTGTTCGTAAGATTGAGCCCGACGGCGCATTATTCTAAGGAGGTGTAAAGATGAGTAAGAGAAAAACGGCTCTTGATATAGCACCTTCCAAAAAAGAAAAGTTCACTTTCGGACAGGCGATTTTAGGATTATTGCTGCTGATTTACACCTTGGCTTGTTTGTTCCCGGTACTTTTGGTAATCGTCGGAGCATTCACAGACGAGAAGACACTTAATAAAAACGGATTTTCACTTTTCCCCGAGAAGTGGTCCATGGCCGGTATGAATGCGGTCCTTAGATATGGTCACCAACTTCTTACCTCTTACGGTGTTACAATTTTCGTCACCGTAGCCGGAACCTTCTTCGGACTCCTGATTATGAGCATGTTCGCTTATTCAATCAGCAGAAAGGATTTCAGACTTTCTAAGTTCTTATCCATTTATCTGTTGATACCGATGCTCTTTAACGGAGGTCAGTTGTCCGGATACATTATCTTCACTTCGTACTACCACTTGAAGGATAACATCCTGATACTTATCTTACCTCTTTGCGTAAGTACCATGAATGTAATCATACTTAGAACGTACATTGCAAACAGTATACCGAACGAGCTGATGGAAGCGGCAATGATAGACGGTGCCGGCGAGTATCGTACTTTCTTCCAGATTTGCTTACCGCTTTTAAAGCCTTCACTTGCAGCCGTAGGCTTCATGATGGCAACAGCTTATTGGAACGATTGGCAGAACGCCCTTCTTTATATCGATACGAATACAAAGAAACCGCTGCAGTTACTGCTTATCAATATTCAGAAGAGTATTGAGTTCTTACTTAATAACAACAACGTACCTTCTGCGGCAAGAGCTGCGATGGGAGGCACCATTCCTCAGTACTCATCGACGATGGCAACGGTTATCGTAGTTATCGGACCTATTATGGTGGCATATCCCTTCTTCCAGAAGTACTTCATTAAGGGACTTACGGTTGGCTCCGTTAAAGGCTAAATTACATTTGGTTTCAAGCTCCTTTAAAGTGAAGGCGCTTAGAAATATATTAAACTCTAGGGAGGTTTTTTATGAAGAAATTCAACAAGATCGTTTCCCTTGCACTTGCATCTGCTATGGTTCTTTCTATGGCAGCCTGCGGTTCAACCGAAACATCAACCAGTGATGGTGGCTCAACAAACACCGGCACAGAGACAAGCTCTGACAAGGTTCACATCAACGTTTACAGAGCATGCTTCAACCTCGGAACAGTAGATACTGCTCGTACAAAGGAAGTTGAAGACGCTATCAACGCTTACATCGGCGACAAGATTAACGTTGAAATTTCTCTTACAGACGTAGGATCGGGTGAATTCACAGACAAGGCTAACCTTGCTATTGCAAACAACGAAATCAACCTTCTTTGGACCGCTTCATGGGAGTCTACAGTTGGTACAAAGGATCTTTTCAAGAACGGATCTGCTTATGACATCACAGATCTTTTACCCGGAACAGATCTTTATGCTTCAATCGATGAGTCCTTATGGGAAGCTTCCAAGTATTCGGGACGCAACTACTTCATCCCTG
>CAZCPW010000067.1:0-6595 GCA_964499925.1 uncultured Lachnospiraceae bacterium | reverse complement strand
GCGTATTGCATGGAAGGCGAATTGGTAGAGGCATTTGGCATAAAGATTTGCGAGCTTTCAAGCTCCAAGGTTTATTTGTTTAAAGAACAGAGCCATTTGGGAAGAATTATTGTGGCACACAAAAAGCATGTAAGTGAAATAACGGAGCTTACGGCAGAGGAAAGAGCCGCATATATGGAGGATATTGCGAAGGCTTCAAAAGCAATGCATGAAATCTTTCATCCCGCAAAGGTTAATTACGGCGCTTACGGCGATACAGGACATCATCTTCATTTTCACCTTGTACCGAAGTATGAGGGAGAATACGAATGGGGCGGCGTCTTCGAAATGAATCCGAAGCAGAAGTTTTTAACCGAAGATGAATATGCGGATATAGTTGAAAAGTACAGAAAAGCACTTTCATAAAGGAAAAAGAACGCGCAGGGGAAACAGGGTTAGACGAAATTTATGGCAACGATAAAGGAAATTGCGGAAATAGTTGGGGTTTCAAGCTCAGCGGTTTCCAGAGTCTTGAATTACGATGAAGGTATTTCCGTAAGTCTCGAAACGCGGGAAGCCATATTTGCAACGGCAGAGAAAATCGGATATAAAAAGAAGGTTATTTATCCTAAGATCGAGAATGTCGGCTTGCTGTATTTTACCGACAATGAAGATGAGCTTGAGGATGTCTTCTACAGCAACGTCAAGGATGAAATCATAAAGCAGGCAAAGAAGATGAACATAAGCCTTAGCGTTTATTCCAAAGCGGATGGCATGAATTCGATACCGAAGGATTTGAATGCTTTCATTGCTGTAGGGTGGCTCACACGGAAGGAAATTGACAAGCTTTACAGGATATGCAAAAAGGGAGTTTTCATCGGGACTTCGCCGGATGAAAAGCTCTTCGATGCGGTTAAGCCGAACATGGATTCCTTTGTAACGCAGATGGTCGATTATTTCGCAGGGAAGGGTCATACGCGGATCGGCTTTATCGGCGGAAGTGACCGAAACATCGATACGGGCAAGCCTTCGATGGACATAAGGGAATGGTCCTTCAGACAGAGTGCCGCCTATTATAATTGCCTAAACGAGGATTATATCCTTATTTCGGACAAATTCACGGTAGACGACGGATACAAAATGGGCAAGGAATTGTTAAAAAGAAAGTCACTTCCGACCGCACTTTGTATAGCAAGCGATACCCTGGCGGTGGGTGTTTTGCAGGCACTGAATGAGGGAAATATTCAGGTGCCGGAGCAGATAGCGCTTTTCAGCATCAACGATGTGGACATAGCAAAGTATCTGTCACCTCCGCTTACCACGATTCATATAGATATCCCCTGTATATGCGAAACGGCATTGGACCTTTTAAGGAATCGGGTTTTAAACGGCGGAAAGGTTACAAAACTGGTGCTTGTAAACGGAGTGCCGGTATTCAGGAAAAGTTCATAGAAAATGAAAGATGCCGGGCGGCAAAATCGCCCGGTTTTTTGCTATATAGGAAATTGCTCCGCAATCCCCTATATAGCAAAAAAGGCACTACGTGTAGGTTTGCGCACTCGCGCGATAGGTATGTGTCGCTAACGCGACCGCACTCGGCGCAAACATTCCGAAGGCGGAATTTTTTTCTTTGTCTAAAATTAACAAAATCAACCACGCAAATTTGTTGATACTGTAAGAATCGCCTCACAGCGCCTTGACAAGCTATAACGTAAATATTATACTCCAAACAAGTAAACAATTTACTTAAAACAAAGTAAAAGGTTAACTACAAAACATTTAAAGGAGAAGGTCTATGAAAAAGAAATTACTCGGAGTATTGTTGGCACTTGGAATGGTTGCATCATTCACGGCTTGCGGAGAGGCGGAAACCGTAAAAGCAGTAGCGGATGAAAACGGAAACTACCTGATTAACGGAAGCTTTGAAGAGGTTGATTTTACCGGATGGAACATCACAAATATCGATGATTCGACGGAGGAGCTTGACGTTTACGACCGTGCAACGGACTGTTTCGAAGGGGTTCAGTCAATGCATTTTTATTCGGGAAGCACCGATGTAAACTTTAAGGCTGAGCAGACCGTAAGCGGTTTGGAAGACGGCACATACAAGCTCACCGCGCACATTCAGGGCGATACGGCAGGAGACGAAAATGCCACTGTATATTTCTATGCGATGGTTAATGGTGAGGAAGTGAAGGTCGACGGCGAACTTAACGGATACGTAAACTGGTATACGGTTGAAATTCCCGGAATCGCTCCCACAGACGGAGAAATAACGATTGGCGTCAGAGTGCAGGTCGCACCCGGGGGTTGGGGAACGATTGACGACATAACACTTGTAAGGGAGTAATTCTATGCAGTTTATTAAAGGCATGGATGTTTCCATGGTGAAAGAACTTGAAAGCATGGGAGTTTCCTATAAGCTTAACGGCATAGAGGATGATTTGTTCCGCATCCTGAGAAAATGCGGCACCAATATGATAAGAATACGCATCTGGCCCGACCCATTTGACGAAAGCGGAAATTCATACGGCGGCGGAGGCAATGACTTACAGACCGCAATAGATATCGCAAAAAGAACGGTTGAAAGCGGTATGGATTTCCTGCTTGATTTTCACTACAGTGACTTTTGGGCCGATCCCGCAAAACAGGTAAAGCCGAAGGCCTGGAGAAACCTAAGCGGTGAAGCCTTGGAAACGGCGGTATATTTACATACTGTGGATTCTCTTAAGGCTTTAAAGAATCAGGGGCTTGAACCGAAAATGGTGCAGGTGGGAAATGAGATTACGAAAGGTCTTTTGTGGCCGGAGGGTTATGTAGACAAGACCGAAAGCATGGCAAACCTTTTAAAGGCCGGAATCAAAGGGGTTCGTGAGGAATGCCCGGACGCAAGAATCGTGCTTCATCTTGATTTCGGAACCGACAATGCCATGTACAGACGCTGGTTTGATGATATTTCGTCTTACGGAGTCGATTTTGATATAATAGGAATGTCGTATTACCCTCATTGGAATGGAAGCCTTGAACTCTTAAAGCAAAACATGGACGACATCTCGTCGAGGTATGACAAGGATGTCTTGATTGCGGAAACTTCCATAGGTTATACGACCGACAATTTCGGTTTAAACGGAATTGTATATTGCAAGGAACATGAAAAATTAACCGGGTATCCCGCAACAAAAGCCGGGCAGGAAGCATTCCTAAGGGATTTGTTTAAGACCGTCCGCAACGTGGATGGAAAAAGGGGTATAGGAGTCTTTTACTGGGAGCCCGAATGGCTTCCGATTCCGGAGTGTACCTGGGCGAGCGAAAGCGGAAGCATCTACATGCACGATAAGGTCAAAGCGGGAAACGCGCAGGCAAACATGGCTTTATTCGATGAAAAGGGAAATGCAAACGATGCCCTGATGCATATGGAAAGCATGTAAAAAGAAAGGTATTTTGAGTAGCGGTTTAATATCGGGCTTACAAATCTGCAAGCCCGATATGAACTCGGAGGAAAAACAGTGAAAAAAACAATAATGATTGTGCTTGCTACGATAATGCTTGTCGGTACACTTACCGGATGTGGCAATAAGGGAGCAGACAAAAAGATGGTAATCTGGACCAACATGAGTGAGGAAGCGGATACCATTCAGAAATACGCCGACGAATATGGTTTGGAAATCGGCATGGAAATCGAAGTAATTCATCAGTCACCCTCGGTTCAGAAGTTTGCGCAGGCCGTAAAGAGTGCAGACGGTCCGGATGCCGTTGTGGGCATTCCGAACGATCAGCTTGCCGACTATGTAAATGCCGGACTTGCGGCTTTGGTTCCGGATGATTTGTATGCAGATGCCGATTTTGCGGAGGCAGCGATACAGGCTTGTTACGTAGACGGAAAGCGCTATGCGGCTCCGCTTTCGGTAGAAACAACGGCCCTTTTTTATAATACGGATTTGGTATCAGAGGTACCCGCAACCTGGGAAGAACTTGTAGAGGATGCAATGGTAAACGGCGGGGTTCAGTTTGACGCAACCAGCATTTACTACGATCTCGGCTTTGTAAGGGCATGCGGCGGATATATCTTCAATTATGCTGACGGCACATACGACACCTCCGACATCGGTCTTGCAAATGACGGTGCTGTGGAAGCTTATGAGTTCATCAATTCTTTGTGCAATGAATACGGTCTTATTACGGCAGACGTTACGGCTGATATTGCAAGAAGCAATTTCCAAAACGGAAAGTGTGCATATTATATAGGCGGACCATGGGATATTGACGGCTTTACTTCGGCAGGCACTCATTTTTCAATTTCCGAAATGCCTACCTTTAACGGACAGCCCTTTATAACTCCCGTCGGAACGCAGGTAAGCTTTGTAAGCGTTGAAAGTGACAAACAGACCGAGGCCTGGAATTTTATCGGTTACCTCATTGAAAACGGGGCTCTTGACATGTATGAAGCCGGCGACAGAATTCCGGCAAAGCTTTCAGACCAGGATCTTGATGCCATACAGAGCAATGAATATACTCAGGCTTTCATTGCACAAAGCAACAACGGCGAACCGATGCCGACCGTTTCCGAAATGGGTCAGCTTTGGAGCATTCATACCAACAATATCCGTTCCATGTGGTCGGGTGAATTGACACCGAAGCAGGCCGCAGAGAATATGGTATCGCAGTTAAAGGAAGCCGTAGAGCTTATGAATTCGGGAAAGTAGTCCTATTATGAAGAAAAAGAAAAATGCCATGGCATATGCTTACCTGGCACCGACACTTATTTCAATATTACTGGTGACGTGTCTTCCGATTATTTATACCGTTATACTGTCCTTCACAAACTACAACATGTATCATCTGAATGATTTTAGCTTTGTAGGAATTGAAAATTATTTGACGGTATTTTCGGGAAGTCTTAAGAGCGTTTTTTTGCCCGTCTTGGGTTGGACCGTATGCTTTGCCGTGTTAAGCACCCTCGGAGCATATGTAATGGGACTGATACTTGCCATATTGCTTAATAATCCGCATATGAAAGAATCAAAAATCTATCGTGCGATTTTAATCGTTCCGTGGGCATTGCCGTCTACGATTGCAATACTTGCGTGGCAGGGACTCTTAAATGAACAGTACGGCGGTATCAACAACCTGCTTCATGCCGTCGGCATAGCATGGAATGTTCCGTGGCTCACGGATCCGTTTTGGGCAAGAGTGGGGCTTATAATCGTAAATATCTGGCTGGGCTTTCCATACATGATGAATGTTTGCCTCGGAGGGCTTCAGGCCATTTCAACGGAATATTACGAAGCGGCAAAAATGGACGGAGCGTCAAGATTTCAGTGCTTTAAGAGCATCACACTCCCTATGGTGACGAAACTGTCCATTCCGCTTGTCATTTCTTCTTTTGCGGCAAACTTCAATAACTTCGGAAATATCTACATGATCACGCAGGGCGGACCGGCGAGAGTGGACAATCAGTTTGCGGGATACACGGATATCCTGGCAAGTACCACGTACAAGATGACTACCTGGTCGAACCGGTATGAATTGTCTGCAACCTTCAGTGTTCTGATATTCATAATTGTCGGAACCTTTACCCTGATTAATATGCGCCTGTCGGGATCTTTTAAGGAGGTTGATTAAGTGAAGCAAAAAGAAAAAATAACAGCCTCTCAAATGAGAACACTATGGGAAAGCAGAATTGTAATATGGATTGTAATGATTCTCGTTCTTTTTCCGGTTGTGTGGATAGTAATGTCATCGTTTTCGGCGGGCGACAGTTTCTTTCTCTCATCGTTGTTTCCGGAAAAATTCAGTACGGAACATTATGTGACCCTGTTTAGAGAAACGGATTTTACAATCTGGGTATTTAATTCGTTGAAATTCTGCTTTATCGTTGCGATTATTCAGCTGGCACTTACCTCGCTTGCAGCCTATGCCTTTGCAAGGCTCAGATTTACCGGCAGAAAGTACGGATTGATGTCGCTTTTAATATTGCAGGTTTTTCCGAATAGTATGGCCGTTGCGGGATATTACATTCTGATTTACAAGTTCGGGCTCGTTGACAGCGGACTTGCGCTTATCTTCGTGCTCGCAGGCGGAAGCGCCTATAATATCTGGTTGCTTAAGTCATATATTGACGGACTTCCCATGGAACTTGACGAAGCGGCAATGGTCGACGGAGCCAATCAGTTTCAGGTTTTTTATAAAATAATCATTCCGCTTGCAATGCCGCAGATGGCGGTTATCTTTCTGTTTTCGTTTATTGCGACCTACAGCGAATACGTGATTACCTCGATATTCCTGCAGACACCGGGAAAGATGACGCTGGCACTGGGACTTCAGTCCTTTATCAGCGACCAGTTTGCGGCACATTGGACACTGTTTTCCGCGGCAGCAGTAATTTCGTCATTGCCGATTATGATTGTATTCATGTTCTTGCAAAGATTCATTCAGAGCGGGCTCGTCGCCGGCGGAGTGAAAGGTTAGGTATTAAGGGCGTGCGAAAAAACGAAAGTTTTTTCACACGCCCTTTTTTCTTTTTCCATACGGTAAAAAATGGTATACTGAAGCCATCATTTGAAAGGACTTAAATCTATGGAAGGCTACACGTATCACAACCCCGTGCAGAGGGGAT
>CAZCPW010000066.1:0-6658 GCA_964499925.1 uncultured Lachnospiraceae bacterium | reverse complement strand
GAAGCCTGCAGTGCACGTGTATCTATCGATACTCCGTCACCTTTTGCTCCGTAATTTTCTACGTAAATATTCATAGGTACTCCCATACAGAGAAACATTCTCTCTGCTTTTTGATGGTGGTCTATGCTTTAAAATGTGTTTGGGAAAGCATACCGGATTAAATTAATCAGCCGAATATTGATAGAGGTTTGGGCATTCGACTTTAACAAACTTTATCACACGTTATTTTTGCGGTCAATAGGTAAATGTGTCGAAAGAAGAGTCTGTCTTTCTTCCGAGTTCAGCGATTGCTTTTTAAAACTCCGGGGACTCATTCCGACGATTTTCTTAAAACAGTCCTTGAAGTAATTACTTGAGTTGAAACCGCAGTTAACCGATATTTTTGTGACGGAATCGTCGGTTGTGAGGAGCATCTGAATGGCCTGGCGAATTCTTATGTTGTTAAGATATTCGCTGAAGGTTGTCCCAGTTTCTTTTTTAAATTTCTTGGAAAAATAGGTGTCGCTTAAAGATATTTTTTTTGCGACATCTTCAAGCGTCAGAGGCGACGCAAAGTTGCTTCCTATAAAGCGAAGCACTTCTTCAATATCACGACTTATTCCCTCATAGGATTTTGCGTCCTCGTATATGAAAATTCCGTCTTTTGTAATCTCCAAAAGAAGCATTTCCAGATAAAGAAAAAGAAACTCGGAAGAATATTCGTTGGGGTTATTGCTTTCACTTTGCATATCGTCGAGTATTTTTTCAAAACGGACGCGTCCCACTGCATTTAGGATAATTTTTCCGGAAGAAGAAAGACCTTTCGCTAATTCACTATGCTGTTTCCAATACTCTTCACCCAAAATTTCGGGGTCAAAGTAAACAACAATTCTTTCACACGGGGTATCACCTTCGTACCGCGTCGAGTGAGGATCGCCCGGAGTAACACTGAATATCTCACCCGCCGAAATGTTGTGTACATTTTTGTTTACACTGTAGACACAGGTGCCGTTCTTTAAGTAAAACAGCTCATAGTATTTGTGGGTGTGCTCATAGGACATAAGTGAACCGGGTATGCGGATTCTTTTTTCGATATAAATGCCGGGATTATTACTTTCGGTATACATTTTTTCTTTTTCCGTTTCGTGATTGTGCACAAAATTAGAAAGAACACTATTCCGCGTTTGACTTAATTACCCAAAGAAGTGTTCTTTTTCATCAAGAGTATAGGTCAAAATCATTAAAATAGCAAGAAATCTGTACTTTTTTGAAAAAATACATATTAAAAATGTATTATTTGCACCTTTGCACATATAGAATTGGTTCAACACTTGAAGGAGGAGCTTTCAAAAGGCAGGTTTGGGGAGAGCGAATCCTGAAATGTTAACGTTAACAAAACCAATTGGAATAAGTGTAGCAGGAAAACGGGGCATCATCTTCTTATGAAGGATGCGATAGCAATTAATTTTAGGAGAATAATACTATGAAAAAGAAATTTTTGTCGGTATTGTTATCCGCAGCTATGATACTTAGTTTGGCCGGCTGCGGAAGTTCTACGAGTAATGAAACGCTTTCAAGTGAAAGCACGGAAAAAGAAACAGTCTCTGAAAGTACCGAAACGAGCGTAAGCACTGAGGAAACAAAAGAGCCTGTTACGTTGAGAATGGCATGGTGGGGATCACAGACACGTCACGACATTACGGTTCAGGCAATTGAACTGTATGAATCTGAAAATCCCAATGTAACAATTGAATATGAGTTTTATTCCTTTGATGATTATTTTACAAAGCTTAAGACACTTGTGGCTTCAGATCAGGTTTGGGATATCTTCCAGCTTGGCGGTAACTTCCCACAGTACATGGACAAGATTTATTTTTTGAACGAGTTCATTGAATCGGGAGTAATCGACACCTCGGATATTTCCGATTCTTATTTGAAGATTACGCAGGATACCGACGGCAATCAGATCGGTCTTTCCAACGGCTTGAACACTTACGGAATTGCCTATGATGTAGATATGTTTACCGAGGCAGGTGTAGACCTTCCCACAGATGACTGGACCTGGGATGACTTCAAGGCAGCAGCCGAGAAGATTCACGAATACACAGGCGAGTTCGGTGTTTCGGGCTTTACGTCATCTGAGTTTATAGCAGGATGCTCTACCTATATCGGACAGCAGGGTGCGGTTGGAGAATACAGTTTCTTTAACCTTGACCTTACCGGAATGGGATTTGACGATCCCGAGATGCTGACACCTTACATTCAGATGAAGGCAGACCTCATCAAAGAGGGTGCAGCACCCGATGCCGGCGCCGAAATGGAAATTACCAATATTGAGAACGACTTCCTGGTAACAGGAGAAGCGGCTATGACATGGGTAGCTGTTAACCAGTTCCCTACTATTTATGATATCTGTGCTGCTGAGGGACGTACACTTGCTTTGGCTACCATTCCGAAGGTTACAAAAGACGGCCCGTCCGGTGCAATGATACAGTCCTCCCAAATGTTGTGTGTCTCACAGGACAGTGCCAACAAGGAAGAAGCTGCCAAATTTATAAGCTGGTTCCAAAACAGCACAGAATGTAACAATATCTTACAGGGTGAAAGAGGAATCCCGATTAACACTACCGTTCGTGAAGCCTTAAAAGCAGTAGCTACGGACGGACAGCAGATCATGTACGATTATGTTGACAAGGTCGGAACTTTTGAAATTCCCGAAAAGATCAACGTATTGAGCCCTGACGGTCAGGACGAGGTTGTGGCAAATTACCGCAACTACATTCAGCAGGTTGTTTCGGGCGAGATTACCGCTTCGGAAGCTGCGGAAAAGACTTACAGAGACGCGGAAGCAATATTTAATAAGTAAATCATAAGAAATACTAAGGGGTGCGCTTTCCTTAGAAAGTGTACCCTTTTTTTAAAAAGAAATTGCTTGTACACAAGCTCGTGCGCAAGCGCTCGTGTATTAACATTTACAATATAAGAAATTGCGTTGCATTAAGGAGGGATTCCTTTGAAAGCATCAGATGTATCAAAAACATCCAAATTCAGAAAATTTATTTACAGTGAGACCACGGCAGGTTACGTATTTGCTTTTCCCTTTATATTCGGATTTATTTGCTTTTCGCTGATTCCGATTATTACCTCGTTATACTATTCTTTTACGGACTATTCCATGGGCTCCAAGAGCGTTGACTGGGTCGGTCTGCAAAATTTTGCTCGTTTATTCAAGGATGAAATATTCATAAAGTCATTGGGCGTTACCTTAAAATATGTATTTATTTCGGTACCCTTAAAGCTTGCCTTTGCCTTATTTGTGGCATACCTGCTTACGAGAAAAAGCAAAATGGTTACGCTTTATCGTTCTTTATACTATGTTCCTTCTCTTGTCGGAGGGAGCGTTGCCGTAGCACTCGTATGGAAACAGTTATTTGCAAGAAAAGGCTTGTTTAACAGTGTTCTTCAGGACTTAGGGCTTGAAAAAATAAACTGGTTCGGCGATGAAAAGCTTGCTCTTATTCCGCTGATTCTTATGACGGTATGGCAGTTTGGCTCATCCATGATCATCTTTGCGGCAGGGCTTAAAGAAATTCCGACTTCTTATTACGAAGCCGCAAGAATTGACGGGGCAAATGGAGGACAGCTTTTTATAAAGATTACGCTCCCATGCCTGTCGCCCATTATTCTTTACAATCTCGTAATGCAGACTATATCGGCATTCATGGCGTTCACGCAGGCTTTTATAATCACGCAGGGCGGACCGAACAACGGAACAATGATGTATTCGCTTTACGTATACAACCAGGCCTTTCAATACAACAATATGGGCTATGCCTGCGCAATGAGCTGGTTCATGCTGGTTGTTATGACCATTATCACACTTTTAATCTTCAAGAGTTCGAAGAAGTGGGTATTCAGTGAAGCGGGAGACTAAAGATTATGAAAGCAAAGCATATAACAAGAAAAATAATATATCATTTATTTGTGGTTTTATTTGGAATTGTCATGATTTATCCGGTACTTTGGATGATCAGCGGATCGTTTAAGGATAATTCCGAAATTCTAAGGGGAAGTTTGAGCCTGATTCCGTCAAATTTAAAGATCAGCAACTATATTACGGGTTGGAAGGGTTTCTCGGGAATTACTTTTGCAACATTTTTTAAAAACTCAATCTGGATTTCTGTTATTGCAACCCTCGGAACGGTGATCAGCTCGTCACTTGTGGCATATTCACTTTCACGTCTTCGCTATCTCGGTCGGAAATTCTGGTTTATCTGCATGATTTCCACGATGATGCTTCCTTCGCAGGTAATTATGATTCCTTCTTTTTTGATATGGTACAGACTTGGGCTTGCAAGCACTTATGTACCGCTTATACTTCCGTATTTTTGCGGACAGGCGTTCTTTATATACCAAATGATGCAGTTCATGAGCAGCATTCCGAGAGAGCTTGATGAAGCGGCGACTATTGACGGATGCAGCAGATATTCGATATTTACTCGAATTATTTTCCCACTTTTGAAACCTTCGATAGTTACGACGATTATTATCCAGTTCTATTGGAAATGGGACGATTACATGGGCCCCTTGCTTTATTTGAGTAAGCCACAGTCTTACACAGCATCGCTTGCCATTAAGCTTTTTGCCGATTCCGCATCGACAACGGACTACGGCGCAATGTTTGCGATGTCTTCGTTGTCATTGATTCCCGTATTTTTGATTTTCCTTTTCTTCAACAGATATCTTGTAGAAGGCATTGGAACCAGCGGATTAAAGGGGTAATGTTTTTCTGACGACAACCCCTTGTATAACCTGCCTGAAATCCAAATGGCATTATAATTTGCTTAATGTATTAAAAAAGGCACGATTAAGTAAAATATAAAGATGAATTAGGCTGTATTCACTCAAAAAATGTGTTATAATCTGCTTAATCTCAAAAAAATATGAACATTAAGTAAATTATAAAGCCAAAGGAGGAAGCCATGCTATTAGGGAGAAAGAAAGAATCAGAAATATTAAAAGCGATTTCCTGTGATGATCAATCACATTTTGTCGCAGTGTATGGAAGACGGCGTGTGGGAAAAACATTCTTAATAAGAGAAAGTTATAATTATCGCTTTACTTTTCAGCATGCCGGTTTATCGGAAGGCAGCATGAAGGAGCAGTTGTTTGCCTTTACTTCCTCAATAAAAGACGCAGGAGTAAATGTGAACAAGAAACCGAAAAACTGGCTGGAAGCATTTGAATTGCTAAAAGACCTTGTCCGTCAGTCAGGTGAGAAGAAGAAAATTATTTTTATTGATGAGTTGTCGTGGATGGATACAGCTAAATCGGACTTGATGATGGCTTTGGAAAATTTTTGGAATGGATTTGCGTCAGCGAGAAGAGACGTAGTGCTGATCGTTTGTGCATCCGCCACCTCATGGATGCTTTCTAAAGTAGTTCACAACAAGGGCGGATTGTATAATCGCCTGACGGAGCAAATCCATTTGCAGACCTTTACATTGAGTGAATGTGAAGAATATGTGCGGACAGCAGGCTTGACCTTGAATAGAGAGCAGGTCTTGCAATATTACATGGTTTTTGGAGGGGTACCATTTTACTGGCAATTTTTAAAAAAGGGAATCAGTTTGTCACAAAACATAGATGAAATTCTATTTGCAAAGGACGCACCTTTGCAGGATGAGTTTCAATTCCTTTACGCTTCGATATTCAAAAATCCTACGGTCTATTTAAAAATCATAGAAGTTCTCGGAACCCAAAAGGCGGGAATGACGAGAGAAGAAATCATAGCTGCGGCGCAGCTGGCAAATTCGGGAGATTTGACCAACAAGTTAGGGGAATTGGAAATCTGCGGATTTATCAGAAAGTACTATGCTTTTGGCATGAAAAAGAAAAATACCATGTATCAGTTGATGGATAATTTCACACTCTTTTACTTCCATTTTCTAAAGAAAAAACCCACAGATGAACATTACTGGACAAACCAGATCAACACTCCGAAAGTAAATGCGTGGATGGGTCTTGCCTTTGAAAGAGTGTGCTTTATGCATACGAAACAGATAAAGAAAAAGCTTGGAATTCTGGGCGTTTTAACGGAAGAAAATGCGTGGTACTGCAGGCATGATGCGGATAAGGGAGTATTTGGATCCCAGATAGATATGCTGATAGTCAGAAGAGATCAGGTTATAAACATTTGTGAGATGAAGTACTCCGGCTCTGAATATACGATTACGGAAAATGTATACAAAAGCATGAATCGAAAGATACATGATTTCACATTGGTGACAGGAACAAAATATGCCATTTTTCCGACCATTATTACAACCTATGGGTTAGTGCAGAATTCTTATTCCGACAGCGTACAATCGGTTGTTACGATGGAGGATTTATTTACGACAGTGTAATGCTATTACTCAAGAAGAGATTAGCGTGATTCCTTCGAAACTTCCTTTTGACGGAAAATCATTCCATAAGAGGTGCGCGATGAATATTTGTGAGACGAAAGTCATTTTTAAAACCGAGAATACGCTTCTTCAAAAACTTTTCGATACTGCAGAAAGAAAATGCCTTAACAACCTTAAGGATTTTGCAGGGCGTAAAGTTTTGATTGAGGGTGGCGGATATGAAAAAATCTGGCTTGAAACCCAGCCCATGGGCGGTGAAATGTATGCAAAAA
>CAZCPW010000065.1:0-6688 GCA_964499925.1 uncultured Lachnospiraceae bacterium | reverse complement strand
TCAGTCACCTTCGGTGACAGCTCTAGCCCTCTCAGTCACCTTCGGTGACAGCTCTGGCCCTCTCAGTCACCTTCGGTGACAGCTCTGGCCCTCTCAGTCACCTTCGGTGACAGCTCTCCCAGAGGGAGAGCCAAGGGGGAGAGCCAAGGGCATCTTGCCTCTCCCTTTGGGAGAGGTGGCCGAGCGAAGCGAGGACGGAGAGGGCATCTTGCCTCTCCCTTTGGGAGAGGTGGCCGAGCGAAGCAAGGACGGAGAGGGCGAGGACGCTTTTTTAATTCAATACGTCTTTAGAACGTCCCTTTCCTCGAAATCCCGGCTTCTTTCTTATTCTGATTTAAATCAGCCTTATCGGAAACGGTCTTTCTTTCGTGAGCATTTTCGTTTGCCTTCTTTATTTCAGCCAAATCCTTACGAATCCGGTCCTGCTTTTTGTCATATTCGGGGTCGAGGTTCTTTTCTTTCTTTCTCTGTGCGCCTGCGGCCTTGCTCGCTTTCTTGAATTCTTCTTCTTCCTTTGCCTTAACTTCCGCAGTTTTTAGCTTGCGAAGATACTGAGCCTCCATTATGACACGAAGCTGTTTGTCAATTTCCTTCTGAAGTTTATTAATGACGTTATACCTGCTGTTAGAGTTCCAATGGGTGAGAAAGAAACCCTTGGGATGATTGGCCATGTATTCCTGACTCTTTACTTTACAGTTTATAAGCTCTTTGATAAGTTCCTCCGTATGTTCATCCGAGGTTCCCATCTTGCACATCTTTTGAAGCTTTCCGGTGAGCCCGATGATTTCGGTATAATCCTTCGGTTCGATGACATCCGCACGGGACAACTTTTCCAGTCGTCCGTGTACATCGTCTAATGTGGGCATGAGGCGGCAGACAGCATCATTTACTTGGTCGTTCGGAACCCATTTTTTTGCCTTGGATTTCTTCTTTGCATTTTTGTTTCTCTTGGTATTTTCTACATTAATATTGCCTGCAACAGCCTCGGCGGTTGCTTTTTTAAGCTTGAGATACTGCTTGGTGTTTAAGAACGACAAATCGCTTTCCGTAAAGAGCTTATAAGCGTAATCTCCGTATGCATTGCAGTGTTCGGTGAATTCCTTGTCTTTGCATTCTTTTATCTGCTCCTTGGAAAGACCTGCGTATTTTTCTTTTTCCGCTTCGATTTCGGCATTTTTTAAAAGTGCCTGTTCTTTTTCGTATGCTTCACCAAAGTCATCGGTTGATGGGTCGCCGAGCCCACAGAACGAAACCATTCTGTAGAGCGGTTTGTAGAAATCATCCAACCAAAATTCTATCATTACATTGTCGTCGTCATCCCACATATCAAGCCATGCGGCTACTTCATCCTGCACTTCACCCTCGGAAAGTTCGGGCTCTTCGTGCCAGATGCTGTGAGTGGTCTCTTCAAAATTCTTGATATGATCTTTTGACCAGACATCGTCAAAATATTTTTTACGGTAGGTTTCTTTATCCTTGTTCCAGATTTCTGCCCATTCTTCGTCGGATTTATTCTCAATACCTTTAAAATATGCCTCTATGGTGTCCCATTCGCCTTCTTCAAGCTCACCGTTTTTCCATCTTTTGAATTCGTCTCTGGCATCCTTGTGGGAAATCCAGTCTTCAATCCAATAGACTTTCCAGTTATTACCGCAGCGTTTGGTCCAGATACCTATTTCCTCATTGGTTACGGATCCGTTATCAAAGAGTATGTCCGCAAGATAGCTTTCATGGTGCAGGGCTCTGTAATAGGACTCATGCTTTTCTTTCCATGCTTCTTTTTCCTCAGCTGTCATAGCTTTGAAAGCAGCTTCGGACTCGAGTTTCACGAAATCCTTGCAAAGGTCCTTTAATTTTTGCTCCATAAGCTTCACTACCAGTTCGTTTTCGTCAAGAGCCTTGTTTTGGTCATCATTAAATTGGGAATGATACTGTGCATCCTGGATGGAACGGGATACGGATAAAATCTTCGGAGTATCCGCTATTTTGTTGGCAAGGTACTTGTCACTGTGAATCTTGTTTTCTTTAAGCCACATTTCATAGGCGGGAAACATCAAGCGATTGAATCTGTATTCGCTTACCTTTTGAACATCTTCGCGCATGGCGTTATAGTCTAAGCTTCCGTCTCTGTTTAAGGGTACAAAATAACGAAAGGTAACGTCGCTTGCAACGTCGGACAGTGAATTTGTCGAGGTCGTAAGAAGACCGAGCAGGGCCAGGACATTGCCTGAGTGAATGACACTTTCACTATTAACCGCTTGGTAGAGATTATTTATAAAATTCTGTTTTTCTTGTGCTTTCTTTGAACCGCGTGACATTTCATACCTCCGAAAATAACCTGTTTTTTAGTATCTGAAAGTATCTTAACACAAAAAAAGAGACAAAAGGTGGACATGACCTTTTGCCTCATAAAAATAAGTTTATTTTAGATATGAATTCGCCTTTAAAATGGCAATCTGGGTCTTTCCGTCGGTGATTTTTCCGGAAAGGACATCTTCAACAAGGTTTTTTAAAGGAATTTCACAGACATCTAAGAATTCATCCTCGTCAAGATCGTTTGAACCCTTATGTAAGTCGGCTGCGAGGTACATGGAAATCCTCTCGTCCGAATAGGCCGGAGCGGGGAGATATTCGCCCAAGTCAACCCACTTGTCGGCGGTATACCCGGTTTCCTCTCGTAATTCGCGCTTTGCGGCTTCGAGTCTGTCTTCGTCTTTGGAGTCAAGCTTTCCCGCGGGGATTTCACTGATAACCGAATTTACGGGATAGCGAAACTGCCGTTCCATGATTACGTTTCCGTCTTTTGTAACGGGAATTACGCAAACGGCACCGATGTGCTTTATGTACTCGCGGGTTGCTTTTTCTTTGTTGGGAAGGAGGATGTCGTCCTTGTATACATGGAGAATGTTTCCGTCAAAGTAGAGCTTTGAGCCTACCTTTATCTCACTTAATCTTTCCGATTCTGTCATGATGGTTTTCCCTTTCTTTCTTTTTCATAGGCATCATAGAACAAAGAAAAACAAAAATCAATCGAAGATATTTGTTTATTAAAAAAGATTAAAAATACTTAAAACAGGCAGAGCAATGTGTTAGAATATCGGAAAGGGTTGTGCGGTGCCAGTATAGTAAACAGGAGGCAGTATGGTTACAATCAACTACAAGAAAGGCGTCATCAACGAAGGGGATACGAGACGTCTTCAAAACACCTTTGTAAAGGCGCTTAAAGGGGAGCCCATTACAATCGGATTTTTGGGAGGCTCCATCACCCAGGGCTCGCTTGCATCGGTTCAGGAAAACTGCTACGCAAGCAGGGTTGCAAAATGGTTTAAGGACACTTTTAAGGATTCGGAGATTACCTTTATAAATGCGGGAATCGGCGGAACACCTTCCGATTTCGGAGCAGCGAGAGTTTCTGAAGACCTTCTTGAATATAAGCCTGATTTTACCGTTGTCGAGTTCAGTGTAAACGATGAGCCGACGGACTATTTTATGGAGACCTACGAGGGCCTTGTAAGACACATTTTGTCTGACAGCACCGAGAATGCCCTTATGCTCGTTCACAATGTCAGGTACGACGACATGGGAAGTGCGGAAGACAAGCATGTAATAATCGGAAAATACTATGACCTTCCCGAAGTTTCCATGAAATATTCGCTTTTCCCGGAGGTAAAGAACGGAAATATAGCTAACCGCGAGGTTACGCCGGACGACCTTCATCCCAATGATGAGGGACACAGGATTTTGTCGGAGCAGATTATTTATTATCTTGAAGAAGTGTTAAAGAAAGTAAGCCGCGAGGATGAGCTCATTAAGGTAAGCGATGCGCTTCCGAAGCCTCTTACATTAAATACCTACGAATATTCCAAACGTTTGAGAAATATAAATTCAAATCCCAAGCTTGAAGGCTTTGAAAAGGATCCGACTCCACAAAAGAGTGTCACGGAATTTTTCCGCTGCGGGTATACCGCATGGAAGGTCGGAGACAGTATCGAATTTGAGACTGAATGTTCAAACGTAACGGTTCAGTACCGCAAATCGATAGTTAAACCCGCACCTATCGCAAAGGTTACGGTAGACGGAGAGTGCGAAGCAATACTTGACGGAGAGTTTTCCGAGGATTGGGGCGACTGCCTTTATACGCAGCCGATTTTGATTCACGGTGTAAAGAAACATCACAAGATAAAAATTACGATTATAAAGGATCATTCTAAAGAGGAGATTAAGGATGCGGTGCCATTCTATCTGGTTTCCGTTATTGTGAGTGAATGATATGAATGAATTTTCAAAAGATTTTGTATGGGGCGTCGCAACAAGTTCCTTTCAGACGGAAGGAGCCTTAAATGAGGGCGGAAGAGGAGAAAGCATCTGGGATTTGTTCGTAAACGAACCCGGCAGGATTTGGAACGACTGTAAGCCGGAGCCCTCATGCGATTTCTATCACAGGTACAAAGAAGATATTGCCTTAATGAAACAGATGGGAATTAAGGCATACAGGTTTTCTTTATCCTGGCCGAGAATTTTGCCGGAAGGAACAGGCCGTGTCAATGAAGAGGGCATTCAGTTTTACAGAAATGTAATTGACGAGCTTTTAAATAACGGAATCGAACCTTATATCACCATGTATCACTGGGACTATCCGGAAGCACTTCAAAGGCGGGGCGGCTGGGTAAACCCGGAGTCGGTTGAGTGGTTTGCAGAGTATGCAAAAGTGGTAGCTGAAAGCTTTTCAGACAAGGTAAAGTATTTCATTACCCTAAACGAGCCTCAGTGCTTTTCGGGGATTTCATTCCTGCATAAAGAACACGCACCGGCACTTGAACTCAGTAAGAAAGAACAGTTCCTGCAGGTTCACAATATGCTGAAGGCTCACGGCCTTGCCGCAAGGACTCTCAGAAAATATGCGCATCAGCCTATCAAGGTTGGCTTTGCACCCACCTGCGGAATGCCCTATCCCCTGACAGACAGCAAGGAGGATATTGAGGCGGCAAGACAGGTAATGTTTTCGATTAACCCGGATGAATCCAACTGGACCTGGACCGTTGCCTGGTTTTCAGATCCCGTCTTCCTCGGCAAATACCCTGAGGACGGTCTTAAAGCTTATAAAGATTATCTTCCCGAAATCACGAAGGAGGATATGGAGCTTATTTCGACACCCTTGGATTTCATGGGCGAAAATATCTATAACGGCTATGCGATAAAAATGGGTGCGGATGGAAAGCCTGAATACTGTGACAGGGATCCCGGTTACGCACTTACCGGAAACGACTGGCCGATGACGCCCGAGTGCTTTTACTGGGGACTTAAATTCCTATATGAAAGGTACAAGACACCGATTTACGTTACCGAGAACGGCACCTGCGTGCGCGACTGGGTTTCCATGGACGGACGTGTTCATGATCCTCAGAGGATAGATTTCTTAAAGAGATATATCCTTAAGATGAAGCAGGCTATAGATGAGGGTGTCGATATAAGGGGCTATTTTGAATGGACTTTGACAGACAACTTTGAATGGAATTTAGGCTACAGAGACCGCTTCGGTATGGTCTATGTGGATTTTACAAACGGACGACGTATCAGAAAGGATTCTTCGTATTTTTACGAGGAAGTCATCAAGACAAACGGAGGCTGCCTTATGAACGAAAAACCGCTTTTATTCTTTAAACCCGTCTTCAAGACCATGATCTGGGGCGGAAGTAAGATGAAGGATGTATTTAACTATGACATCCCCGCAGACAATACGGGCGAGTGCTGGGCAATAAGCGCTCATCCGAACGGAGACTGTGTCTGCGAAACGGGCGAGTACAAGGGAAAGACACTTTCCTACCTTTGGAAGAACAATCCGGAGCTTTTCGGAAACCTTGATTCCGACCGTTTCCCGCTTCTTTTAAAGGTAATCGACGCAAAGGACGATCTTTCGATTCAGGTTCATCCGTCAGACGAATATGCCATGGAAAAAGAAAACGGTTCTCTTGGAAAGACGGAGTGCTGGTACATCCTTGACTGTGAAGATGATGCGCATCTCGTAGTCGGACACAACGCAAAGACAAAAGAAGAGCTTTGCTCGATGATTGACGAGCACAGATTTAAAGATCTCATAAGAGAGGTAAGCATTAAAAAGGGTGACTTCGTACAGATTAATCCCGGTACCGTTCATGCGATAAAGGGTGGAGTCATGATTCTTGAGACCCAGCAGAATTCCGACATCACTTACCGTGTTTACGATTACGACCGTTTGCAGAACGGTAAGCCACGTGAGCTTCATATAGAGAAGTCCAAGGATGTAATCACCGTTCCCGCGGACAAGGGTTCGGTAAAGGAAACAGGTAAGGCGGAAGGCATTGAAGAGCTTGTAACCTGTAAGTATTATTCTGTTTACAAGGTTAATGTCGAAAAAGAAATTGTATTTGATATGCCCGCAGCCTTTGAAATAGTATCATGCGTGGAAGGTTACGGTGAGGTAAACGGCACCATGGTTAAAAAGGGTGACCATTTCATAGTGCCTTCGGGATATGGAAAGCTTGACATTAAGGGAAAGGCAACCTTTATTATTTCAATGCCAAGGTAATTTCTCAAAGCATGTCGGCAAAAGACCGGACTTTTTTCGACGTGAGATTGTGTAGCAATACAGTATCGTTTATCGGAAGTTAGAAATAGCTTCCGATAAATTTTTAAGGATTGAATATATGGA
>CAZCPW010000064.1:0-6778 GCA_964499925.1 uncultured Lachnospiraceae bacterium | reverse complement strand
AGGGTTTAATGCGATTAACTGGTCAAGCGTAATGCCATGCTCTCTTGCAATCTTTCGCATGTAATCGCCCTTTTTAACCGTATAAGTAATTGTGATGGGTGTTGGTTCCGTGGTTGCCTCAGAGTCATTCGTTCCCACAGCATCTTCGCCACTGTCATGCGAGCTGCCGGAGTCTGATGAAGTTTTATCTTTGACCGTGACCGTCACTAAGCCATAGACCGGAGCATAGCTTGTTTCTTCCGGTTCAAATATCCATTCTGCCTCTAGAGTGCCGACATCCGAAACCGTATCCGGTGTGCGAAAGCTCAGCGTTCCGGATACCGAATTATTGTCCTCGTCAACAAAATTTGCCATAATAAATGTCAGTGTTGACAGCCTTTCTCCAACTGTCAACGTTGAATTGGACAGCGTCACAGCAGATCCGGCAGCCAGTTTCACGCTTTCTAAATCCTTTGTCTCAATGGGAACATTGAACGTGATATTCATATTATTGGCAGTAGATAAGACTACTTTAATCGTTTCCTTCCCCACATTACTATCCTGACTGACGGTGTAGGTTAATATACCTGTATCCTTATCTACTGTTGGCTCAGTCGTATATTTCACCGTTCCGTTCACAGCTCCCCTAGTTACTGTAGTTCCCGTAATCGAACCGCAGCCCTTCGGGAGGTAGGTTGTGAGATTAATACTGTCTGTGTTATCCACGTGATTAGAATAGATGTGTTCACCTAATTTTTCCGACGGCACTTCACCAACAAGCGTTGATGTCGGTATTTGATTTACGTTTATTTTACCCGAACCTTTATATGTGATCGTTCCTGTTACGGATGCCGTGCTGCTGTTCCAGTTTAGTTGCCCGCCTTCGAGGGTGATGTCTCCAATCGTGCCGCCATTTACATTGAAGGTGCCATCATTCGCATCCACCGATGTAACCATGCCACTCTCCAGATCGACGGTGCCACCCGTTATCTTAATCCCGGAGAGTGTTCCGTTTCCGCTTGCGTCTTTGATTGTCACCTTGCCGCCGGAAACTACAATGCTTTGTCCGTAATTTTTCCCATTCAAATCAATCGTAAAATCTGCGTTATTGTCGTCAATTCCTTTACCTTGCCAATTATCAGTAGAACTCTCAAGCATTATAAGTACAGCACCCGGATTATTTTCGGCGAATGCAATCGCATTTCCAAATTCAACAGCTGTGTAATAGTATTTTTCGGATTCTCCATTGACCGTCGCCTCTACGACAACCGCAAAGTTCTTTGTCTCAATTGGAATTTTAATCGTGATATCCGCATAATTGGCGGTAGATACGACCACCGTAATCGTTCCCTTTCCAACCTCATTGCTCTTCCCGATTGTGTAGGTCAACAGGTACGTATCCTTATTCACCACCGGTCCACTGCTAAAGTCCACGGTTCCGCTATCGCTCGTATAAGTCACTTGTGCTTTCGTAATCGAGCCGTATCCTTCCGGGATATAATCTGTAAGATTAATGCTGTCTGTATTGTTCTCGTGATTGGAATAGATGCGAGTGGCCAATGTAACTGTTGTCGCCTGCATTGTGCCTTCTCCGGCCGAAACTGCCATAGGAGCAGCTGCCCCAAACAGCATAGCTGTCAAAATCGCAATTCCAAGCCTCACTTTTTTCATATCAAGAATTCTCATATTGATTGCCATCCTCTTCTTCACAGCTTCTGTTTTGTAAAATCAGTGCAAACATATGACTGCTCAAATTACGTTTAATCCCTGTCCCTCATACCAACACTTAATATAGTATTTTCCAATTAACGCGTCAATCCACTTTTATATAAAGGATCAGTGCCCGCACTCTCCGCTCCGTCCCCACCTCACCTACGCATAAACCTTCGCCGCCGCTTCAAGCTGGGCAATCAATAACTATTTTACCTTATCGTCCTTTACCCTATTAAATATTGAAAGTACAGCCTCTGCCATTGTATCCCCCTCGTCCTTTTCTTTCTCCTCAACTCCATATTCAACAGCGGTATTCGATACTTGATAACCGGGCAGCGGCTTTAGTAGGGAAATACCCGCGCGGGCAGGGATTCACATCACAGTCGCCAAAAACTTATTCGTCCAACTTGAACAAACAAGTTTTTTTGACCCATAATAAATGTCGGGAGAGAAAGGTAAAAATGAATGAGGTATATTATACCTATCATACTCAGGACCCGGAATGGTATATAGAAAACTTAATGAATTTAAATGACATAACAGGGGACGTATTTGACAATAACGGCAGGCTAAAAATAATAATTAAAAAGCATGGGAATTATTAGCTTGTTCGTTCAGAATGTACAAACAAGTTAAACTGTTTCAATGTGAATTGGTTTGCGTTATATCAAGTTTATTATTTCATCCCAGTTATATGTTTTTCGTGTAGACATAAATTAACCTCCTGAGAGGCATTATGGAGGTTAATTTGCTTACCGTCTACATGCCTGTGTAGATACGCTTACAAATAAATAGATCTCTTAAAATCACAGCGCAGCAAACATCTATTCCATATTCAGAAATCGACGGAGCTGCCATAGTATAACCAGCAATGACATTTGATTTTTCAAAGTCAAGTCCATAAAATGCAAGCCGTGTATCACCTTCATCATTCCACATGGTGAAATTTGTTTTAACTGCCTCTTGAGCTTCTTCATCATAAGTTATAAAGCATTCCAAATCTCGGATATATGATTCACCCCATGCAGTACGGGTTCGTCCTATTACAAAAAGAGTTTTTGCTTTTTCAGCTATCTCTATCTCGCAGTCTCCAATTTGGGAACAAACTTCTTCGATATGCTCACGAAGCTTTTTTTATGACATTGCCTGCTCCTGCATTGTATGATTATCCAAATCATCAAATACTGGTCTAATCAATGTATATGCATGAAATACCGTTTCTGCATCTGATTTTCTAAATAACTCTTGAATTGTCATTTATGACGTATTTCCTCCTATTGTTGAAGCTTAAGTTCCTTCATATCTGTAATGATTGTTTTTTCATCTACATCAAGTATGCCATCAATAAGTAAGTCTGGAATGCTTGTATTCTGTGACAAAAGCTGTATTACAAGCATATTGTTCATATATAGATATACTCCTGGTAATTTGTAAGCTGACATATCAACAGAGTCGTTATCTATAGTGGCATTTTGAATTACCCATACTATATTTTCAAAGATATTAAATTTTCTAAAATCCCTATCTTGATAAGTTCTTCCACAATTTTTAACTATTACAGATTTTGTCCTTTCATCATAATAATCAGAAAAGCATAACTCACCTCTATCTGAGACAAAAATTTTAGTACAGTCTTCGTCTCCTACCTGATAACCTATCGTCACCACTGTCGGATCATCAGACTTATCAACCCAATTGCCATCCTTATCTAAATAATATGGTGTCTTCAACATTATTGTAAATGTTATCTTCCGAAATGTCTTTTAACCATTAGTTGAATTTTCAAATGCTCTCACCGGGAATCGAGCCCAGATCTGCCGGTTCGTAGCCGACCATTCTATCCTTTAAACTACAAGAGCGGGGTGACTAGAGGGAGTCGAACCCTCATATGCAGATCCACAATCTGCCGTACTGACCGTTATACTATAGCCACAGCAGTCCCTACAGGAGTCGAACCTGTATCGCAAGATTAGAAATCATGTGTTCTTTCCATTAAACTAAGGGACCCTATACTGCAGAATTACTCTGCAGCTTTCGATTCTCTTAAGCACTGAGCTGACTCTCAGCTACCTGATCTAGTACAAGAATCTCATCTATTGTTTTTCCAAAAATCGCTGACAAAATCACAAGATTATCAACTGTTGGCAAGGTCATTCCCTGTTGCCACTTATATATTGCCTGTGGTGTAGCAAAACCAAAGATTTCCTGAAGATCCTTTACGGATAATCCTGCTTCTTTCCTTAACTTCGTGATATTTTCACCTGTTTTTATCAAATCTACTGTTGGTATATTTAACATTGCTATTTCCTCCATACTAAAAAAGTCACCTGCTTACTTTCTCAAATAAGACAGATGACTAATATCTTCAAAGTATTTAACAATGCCATGGCAAGTGTTTGCAGTATGGCACGCCTTGTACTTCCATCTTATCTGAGCACATTAAATTAAAGCCTCTATGTCGTCTGACTGGGGCTATCTCTCGTGTAGTATGAGGTCGTCTTGTGCTGAATACTGTAAACATCGAAAATGTACTTCCTTTCTGGCAAATATCTGCCTAATAAATTTTTAAGTCGGAATGACAGGGCTCGAACCTGCGGCCTCATGATTCCAAATCACGCGCACTACCAACTGCGCTACATCCCGATAAGTAGCGGGGAAGGGATTCGAACCCTCAACCTCCGGGTTATGAGCCCGGCCAGCTACCAATTGCTATCACCCCGCGCGTTGCAGAGACAGGATTTGAACCTGCGTTACAGGCCTTATGAGGGCCGGCTGGAACCACTCCAGTCCACTCTGCAATAGCATAGAAAAAGACCGCCTTGGAAATGCATCCTCAGCGGCCTTGGTAAATCAATCTGATTGTTCTTATCTTCAAATCAGAGTTTTATCCATATACCGCCTTTTAGACATACGCATAGAAGGGTGCACTGAAATAGGCATAGTCGGTCTGCCAGCCATCATATGTCGCATATTCATTTCAGTTGTTCTTACTGTGCGTAACATTTCTTTTTACCTTTTACCAAAGAACTTTGCGTTCTGTTTTCCTTTCGAAAAGAATAATAGCATGGTTAGCCGGCCATGTCATTCTACTTGTAATATAATTTCTGATGGGGGTAAAAACAAGTGCAGGATACTGCACCTCGCAGTCCTTGCCGGACTTGAACCTGCAACTTACCGGTTAAAAGCCGGTTACTCTACCAATTGAGTTAATGGAACATAATACAAGGAGAAGGAATCGAACCTCCGGCTCCCGCTTTATAAGAACGGTCCCATCACCACTTGGGTATCCTTGCATAGTGGCTCAGATTGGAGTCGAACCAATTCCTCCGGATTTTCAGTCCAGCGCTTCTAGTCGATGTAGCATCGACTTTTGGACAAAAAAGACCGCCATTAGATTTCTCTAATAAACGGTCAACATTTTTTCTAAAACTTCATAAGCTCCGCCAAATCCACTAACAGAATACTGTCATCAGACCTCACTTCATTCAGAACAGCTTCTGTGAATCCGGATTTTGAGAAAAGCACATAGTAAGAATTCTTTCTGTTCATACTGAACACATCCGCTTTTGCTTTCAAATCCTTTAATACAGAAATATCCAACTTCTCATTGCGCCACTTACACTCTCCGAAAAGATAATCTTTTCCGTCATTTGCAATTAAATCAATTTCCTCCTGACCATGCGTTGCAGCATTGGTTCCCCACCATCTTCCGATAGATGTATATAATATCGGCAGTTCTCCTTTGGCATTCTTCGCATTCAAATAATCCATGCAGACTTTTTCAAAAACCAGACCCATATAACTGTAATAATCCGGCTTAATTCGTTTTTCCCATACTGCCTGCTGTGCTCCGGTTTCAATCAATGTTCTGTTGGCAAATACATATCGGTACCAGAATCGAAACATAAAGTCTGAGATTCCATAAATCGTTTTTCGGGATGATTCCTTTTCTCCAAATGGTGTTTCTTTATGAAGGATTCCAAGTTCGCACAATGTTTTAATATATTTCAGGCACTTGGCTGAGTCCTCGCCGATTTTTGTGGAAATCTCATTTGCTTTGGTATATCCGCTTGCAATCGCTTCTATTATCGCACTGTATACACCCGGTTCCTGCACTTCCTGACGCAATAATAACAATGCCTCTTCATAAAGATAAGAAGTTACTTTCAGATAGGCTCTCTTAATATTTTCCTCGAAACTTTCCTTCTCATTTATCTGTTGCAAATACAATGGTGTTCCACCATATGCACCATACAGCATAAGCTTTTCTTCATCAGAAAAACCAGTCATAAACTTAGAGCTAGTCTGATAAGTAAATGGCTTCATATGAAGCTGCGCAGTTCTTCTTCCAAAAAGAGGACTTTTAGAACCAAGTACTTCTTTTTCCATAAATCCCATATAGCTTCCGCTTAGTATTAAAAACAGCTTTCCACTTGTCAGTTTATGGTCAATCAGATGTTGGAGTTCTGACAATAATGCCTTGTTTTTCTTCACAAGGTAAGGAAACTCATCAATAACCAGTACCAGTTTTTTGTTACCCTGCCTTTCATCAATATAAGACAGCGCATTACTCCACGACGAAAATGGTTCCAAATTGTTTTCATCATAAAACTGAAATACAAGCGATGAGAATTTTTCAAGATTTAGCTTATTATTGCTCTGCTCCGCCGAATAGAAAATCGCATCCTTATTCTCGCAAAATTCGTTCAGCAAAGTTGTCTTACCTACACGCCTGCGACCATACAGTACGAATAATTGAAATCTGTCTTGTAAATATAATTCCTCTAAGTCTGCAAGCTCTTTTTCTCTACCTATGAACACTTCCTGCATCGAACTCCTCCTTTTCATAACTTCAGAGTAATTTACTTTGAAGTTAATTATGAAACATTCTTTCCATTTTGTCAATGTAATTCTATTATTTACAGACTTGTTTCCTCTTCATCTATAAGCGACCCATACATTTCAAAATATTCCTTCGATGCAACTAATCGCTCTTTTTCAGGGATTTTCAAATACAGCTCCGTAGTTCTGAGTAAGCGTATCTACACTGACGCTTATTATAAAAACAAAACACCCGAGAATGGCT
>CAZCPW010000063.1:0-6831 GCA_964499925.1 uncultured Lachnospiraceae bacterium | reverse complement strand
CACTTGACGAGATGATAGATTTCTTAAATCCCGGCGGAAGAATAGCAATCATCACCTTCCATTCTCTGGAAGACAGAATAGTCAAGACCTGCTTTAAAAAGAACGAGGATCCCTGCACCTGCCCCAAGAACTTTCCGGTTTGCGTATGCGGAAACGTTTCGAAGGGAAAGGTAATCACCAGGAAACCGATTTTGCCGTCGGAAGACGAGCTTAATGAAAATTCAAGATCCAAGAGCGCAAAGCTGAGGGTATTTGAAAGAACATAACGAGGAAGTAACTATGAAACAAAGTCACGGAAGACAATTCAATAATTCATACATAAGAGGAACAGCGGTAAGCCGTGAGGATACAAAGAGACTCATGGAGGAGGCTCCGTCCTATTCAAATCTTTATGCTCTTGAAAATGAAAAGAAAAAGGCAAAAAGAATGAATATGAGTTTTGCTTACATTGTTTTTCTTTTTGCGGCTTTGACGGTAATGGGATATTTACTGTTTACTTATTTGAGGCTTCAATCGGACATCACAAAGCTCGTTGACAACATTTCAACGTACGAGTCGGAACTCGACAACTTAACCCTTGCAAATGATGACGAGTATAGTAAAATAAGTAACGTGATTGATTTGGATGAAATAAGACGGATAGCGATAGAAGAGCTTGACATGGTCTATCCCCTGGAGGATCAGATTGTTTCTTACGAGCGCGAGAACAGCGATTATGTAATTCAGTTAAGCGACTTATCGGATTAAAGGTGTAAAGTGTCATCTTCAAACGAAAATACAGGCAAAAGGAAAAATCGTAAGGTGAAGACCTACAGACTTGCGGACGGGTTAAGAGTTTTCTTTGTAATAATCCTCTTAGCCTTCGCACTCTTGGGCATTCGCCTTATTTTTATTACCAAAGACAACAATAACGACTACCAGAAGAAGATTCTTTCTCAGCAGACATATGATTCAAGGACTATAACCGCAAAAAGAGGAGAAATCTTAGATGCAAACGGAACGGTTCTTGCAACGAGTCAGGAGAGTTACAACGTTATTTTGGACGTAGAAGTCTTGGTCAGTGCAGATACGGATTCTGACGGAAATTATGTCCCGACATGCAAAAATGCAACCCTTGATGCACTTGTCAGCATATTCGGCATTGACAGGGATACTGTGAGCGATTATATAAATTCGGTTCCCGATTCACGTTATTATGTCGTAAAAAAGGGTGTTTCATACGATGAAATGTCAAAGTTCACTCTTATTACCACGAAACCGAGTGAGGAAGACACTGAAACAAGCCTTTACAATGAAAATGTAAAGGGTGTCTGGTTTGAAAAGTACTATACGAGATACTATCCGCAAAGTGCGCTTGCCTGTGACCTGATAGGCTTTTCACTTTCGGAGGGTCAGGCGTCATACGGACTCGAAGAATATTATAATGAGACCCTTTCCGGAACCGAAGGCAGAAAGTATGGCTACTTAAACGGCGATTCGACTATGGAGGTTACCACGATTTCCGCAACGGACGGAAATACTTTGGTGACTACAATCGATTCGAATATTCAGAAAATCGTTGAAAAGCATTTAAAAGAATTCAGTGACGAATACAAGGACAATGCAAGAGACGGACTCGGCGCCAACAATATCGGCTGCATAGTGATGAAGGCCGATACCGGCGAGATTCTTGCTATGGCAAGCTACCCGAATTATGATTTAAACGATCCTACCGATATTTCCGAGTATTATACGGAAGAAGAAATTTCCGCGATGCAGGAAGCGGGAACCCTTTCCGATGCTTACGATTCTTTGTGGAAAAACTTCTGTATCACGGATACGTACGAACCGGGTTCGGTCATGAAGCCCTTCACCATGGCAATGGCGCTGGAGTCGGGAACACTTACAGGTAATGAATCATACTACTGCGGCGGATACTTAACGGTAGGAGACTACGATATTCCCTGTCATAATACGGACGGTGACGGTTGGCTGACATTAAAGGAGTCAATTGCTCAGTCCTGCAACGTAGTCTTAATGCAGGTTGCGGACCTTGTGGGAAAAGAAAAATTCCTTGAATACCAGAATATCTTTAATTTGGGACTTAAGACGAATGTCGATCTTGCCGGCGAAAGCCGTACGGACAGCCTTGTATTTAATGAAACGACATTAAACGAAACAGAGCTTGCGACGGCAAGCTTCGGTCAGGGTTTCAACGTAACCATGGTTCAGATGGCTGCGGGATATGCGGCTTTGGTAAACGGCGGATACTACTATGAGCCTCACGTGGTATCAAAAATTTTAAGCCCTTCAGGTTCGACGGTTAAAAATATCGAGCCCAGGCTTATCAAGCAGATTGTTTCTTCTTCGACATCGGATACGATAAGAGATTACTGCAATTCGGTAGTAACGGACGGTACAGGTTGGAGAGCAAAGCCCGCAGGCTATGCAATAGGCGGAAAAACAGGTACTGCCGAGACCGTTCCGAGAGGCAACGGCGAATATGTTGTTTCCTTTATGTGCCATGCTCCGGCGGACGACCCGGAAATCATCTGCTATGTGGTAATCGACAGGCCGAACGTTGAGGTTCAGGAGGATGCAAAATATTCCTCGATAGTTTCAAAAGAAATATTGACCGATATACTGCCGTACCTTAATATTCCTATGACGGAAGAGGTAACGGACGACGAAAAGAGCGAGCTGCAGGAACTCGAACTTTCCATATATACCAATCGTGAGGAAAAAGAAACCGTTTCGGAAAATGACGAGACGGCGGAAACAGCCGGAACCACGGGGACAACGGAAACTCAGACAGGGAACAATAATTAACCCGGAGGAGATACATGAAGACATCACTTATCATAGCTTTTTTGGCAGCATTTGCATTGAGCATATTATTGGGGCCTGTAATTATTCCGTTGCTTAGGCGCATAAAAGCGGGGCAGACCGAAAGGGATGACGGACCCAAGGAGCATCTGAAAAAGAACGGAACGCCCACAATGGGTGCATTCATATTCCTGATTTCCGCAGGGATTGTATCCGCGTTCTTTATCAAGGACTGTCCGAAGATTGTGCCGGTTTTGCTGCTGACTTTGGGCTTTATGGCAGTCGGGTTTATAGATGACTTTATCAAGGTTGTTTTGAAGCGTTCAATGGGACTCAGGGCATGGCAAAAGTTCTCGCTTCAGATAGCGGTGGCTTTGGTATTTGCTCTGTACATTAATTGCGGCGGAGTATTCTCTTTTGATGCTTACGTTCCTTTTGCGGGTGACAAAACCGTAAACTTCGGATGGTTTAATATTCCTCTTTGTATATTTATAATAGTGGGAACCGTAAACGGATCAAACTTTACGGATGGCGTTGACGGACTTGAAACAACGGTTACGGCTGCGATTCTTACGTTTCTTTTTGTATGCGCACTTGGACTTGAGAGCGGGATGGAAGTGCTCCCTGTTATTTTTGTCGGAGCTCTGCTTGGATTTTTGATGTTTAATGTAAATAAGGCAAAGGTATTTATGGGAGATACCGGTTCTCTTGCTCTGGGCGGGCTTGTTGCGGGCCTTTCCTATGCGCTTTCGCTTGAACTTTACCTTCCTTTCTTTGCAATTATATATTTTGCCGAGGTTTTAAGCGTAATCATTCAGGTGCTTTACTTTAAGGCAACCCATGGCAAACGATTTTTCAAAATGGCACCGATTCATCACCATTTTGAACTCAGTGGGTTTTCGGAAGCAAAGGTTGTGGCCGTGTTTGCAACGGTAACGGTTATAATCTGTGCTTTTATGCTGATTTTTATACCTACGGTTACTTTTTAAGGATTCTTTTTAATGAACAGAAATAAGTCGACGGGAATAAAGAAAAAAACATATTTCGATTTCACCCTTTTTCTGACTCTCTTTTTTTTGGTGGCTTTCGGACTTGTCATGATTTATTCGACAAGCTCTTATACTGCCTCGCTTACCTTTGACGGAGACGGTCTTTACTATTTAAAGCGTCAGATGATATCCACCGCTTTGGGCGTAGTGGCGATGGCCGTGGCTTATATTTTTCCCTGCGAAAAATACAAGCGTGTTGCGATTCTTATATATGTTATTTCCATTATTTCCGTTCTCTTGATCCTTACACCTCTCGGACATACCGCAAACGGCGCCAGACGCTGGCTTCGTATCAAGGGCTTCTCAATTCAGCCCGCGGAAATCGTAAAGGTCGGCGTAATCATGATTACGGCCTATCTGATTGATGGGTGGAAAAATCTTCCGGACAAAGCAAAGAACAGCTTTAAGTATATATTGGTCATTTTGCTTCCTGCTTTTGTGGCCGCAATGATGATTCTGGTAATCACTTCCAATTTAAGCTCCGCAATTATAATCGGCGGGATTGCCTATGTAATGCTTCTTATTTCAAATCCGAAATGCCGTAAGGCCTATTTACTTTTATTTCTGCTTTTGCTTGCCGGAGGCGCAGTGGTGCTTGCCTTGTATATAAAGGTTTCGTCGGGAAGCGAGATTACGAGCTTAAGCTACCGATTCGAAAGAATTCTTGCGTGGTTTGACCCCGAAAGATATGCGGACGGAACAGGATTTCAGACTTTGCAGGCACTTTACGGAATAGGTTCGGGTGGATTTTTCGGTAAGGGTTTAGGCAAGAGCATGCAGAAGCTCGGTTTCCTGCCCGAAGCAAACAACGATATGATTTTTTCAATCATATGCGAGGAATTGGGCTTATTCGGCGGACTTTGTGTTATATTCATGTTCGCAATTTTGCTTTACAGAATATTTGATATTTCGAAGGCTACGAAGAATTATTTTTGCAATCTTTGCGTAATAGGTGTTTTTGCTCAAATTGCCATTCAGGTGGTACTTAATATTGCCGTTGTCACGAATACCATTCCGAACACCGGTATTTCGCTTCCGTTTATCAGCTATGGCGGAACGAGCGTTATTTTCCTCCTTTTTGAAATGGGTATGGTGATGAATGTGGCAAAAAAAGCCGATTTTACAGATACGAGGAAGCATCCCGCAAAAAATTTAAACGCACAATCAGGTGACAATGAGTAGGAAAAAGAAATTTGTAAACAAAAGAGCCGGAAAGTTTCTGTTCGTGTCGATTATTGTTCTTTTTCTGGTGCTTTTGGTTTGCGGAATTTTACTTTATTTAAAGGAAAGTTACGATATAAAAACTGTTTTGGTGGAGGGAAACACACACTATACGGACAGCGAGATAGAAGAGCTGGTGCTTGACGAAAAGTTTTTAAACAACTCGCTTTTGGTATCCGCAAATTATAAAAATAAAGAAATTACCGGGATTCCGTTTGTGGAGACAATTGACGTTTCGATTGTTTCGAAGGATACGGTGAAGATAACCGTGCACGAGAAGGCATTGGCCGGCTTTATAGAATATTTGGGGCGTTATATTTATTTTGACAAGGACGGCATAGTCGTAGAAAGCTCGAATATAAAGACGGAAGGCGTTCCGGAGGTCGTAGGCATCGAATTTGATTATGTGGTGCTTTATGAGCCGCTTCCGGCAACCGATCAGGAACTTTTCAAGAAGGTACTTAACATTACCAAGCTGATGACAAAGTACGACGTTTATTGCGAGAAGATGTATTTTGCAGATAACGGGGAAATTAAGCTTTTCAAAGACGATATCACGATTAATCTCGGCAAGGATGAAAACATTGACGTTAAGATTATGAACTTAAAGTCAATTTTGGAAAAACTTGATGGAAAGAAGGGAACTCTTAAAATGGAGAATTACGACGAGACGACCAAGAGAGTTTCTTTTGAGACGGTGAGCGGAAATGAATAAGCTGTACGAATATTTAAAAAAGATTATTAGCGGGAAAAAAATAGCAATCTTAGGGTTCGGACGCGAAGGAAAGGCAACATTAAAGGCAATACTTGAAACCGGAGGATATGAAAGCATCGCGGTACTTGATTCAAGGGACGTTTCAAGCGAAGTAAGCAAAGAATGCAGGGTGTTTTTCGGAGAAGACTATCAGGATTCGCTGGATGACTTCGACTGCGTATTTAAGAGTCCCGGAATTGTATTAAATAAGCCTATCGAGGCGTATTCGTGCAACATTAACTCCGAGATGGAAGTTTTTTTATCCTGTTACGGTTCTCAGGTATTGGGAGTCACCGGCACCAAGGGGAAAAGTACGACGTCGAGCCTTATTTACAATATTCTCAAGGGCGCCGGCAGAGACTGCTTTTTGGCAGGAAACATCGGAATTCCGGTATTCGAATTTGCCGATAAGGTTAACTTTGACACCATTGCGGTCATAGAGATGTCTTGCCACCAGCTTGAGTACTTAAATGTTTCACCGCATGTGGCGATTCTTCTTAATATATATGAAGATCATCTGGATCATTACGGAACCCGTGAAAAATACGGTCTTGCAAAGAAGAATATTTATATTAATCAGAGTGAGAACGATTTTCTTTTTACTACCGAGAAAACCCTTGACGAGTGGGGAAAGGGCTTAGGGAATACGAAGTTTATTACAAAGGACCTGCTTCCTTTCAAAAGCTTTGACGAACTTGACGGAGTTTCGCTTCGGGGAGAGCACAATCTTTTGAATGCGGCTTTTGCGTATGAAGCGTGTAAACTGTATGGCATAACGGATTCGGAATTTATTAAAGGCGTCCGTACTTTCAAAACTCTGCCGCACAGGCTTGAGAGCATAGGCGTTTTTGACGGAGTGGAGTATATTGACGATTCGATTTCCACAACGGTGAATTCGACGATTTGCGCGATTGAAAGCATTGAAAATGCAAGGATCGTTTTGGTCGGCGGAATGGAGAGAAATATCGACTATGAGGAACTTGTCGATTATTTCGTGCACTC
>CAZCPW010000062.1:0-6832 GCA_964499925.1 uncultured Lachnospiraceae bacterium | reverse complement strand
AAATCCCTGTTTCATTTTTGGAAAAGCAAATTTTAAGGGATATGAGCGAAGAAAACAGGGTTAAAGGCATTTCGCTTGCCAACGATATTTGCAGAAATTATCGCAGAGAGGGAAAATTCTTTGACGAAATTTTAGCCGAGGCAAAGGAGGGTTGACATGGATTGTATATCTCTAAAACTTTGTGATATTCAGGGCAGATTATTTGAATTGTCATCCAAGCAAGGTTATGACAGTGAAGAATTTGTTTCTTTCTTTATGCGTTCCGATGTCGCCAAAAGTTTGGATTCAGCCTACAACCGCATGCAGTGGGCCGGCGAAGAATACCTCTTGGAGGAGACGGTTGCTGACAGTAACGGCAAAATAAATCGTACCGAAAGTCCTGTATCGTCAGAGGTAATGTATTGGATAGGATATATTTATCGTTATTGGCACTTTTATAAGAATATTTCCAGTAACAAACTATATAAGCTGGCAAGTTTTAATACCATAAAAAGGAATTATTTGATGTTTCACACAATGGATCCAGAGATGGCCATTGATGATTTGATTGAAATAGAGCAGCAAAAAAATTGCAAAAGCTAAGAACGTATACAGAAACTGCAAATGGTAAGTTTATATGGATAAAAGAATTCAGGAAATTTTTAACAGCTTGGAAAAAGAATATGGGAGAGACCTAACTTGTTATCTCAATCACGATGACGGATGGCAACTTTTGATTGCGACAATCTTAAGCGCACAATGTACCGACAAGAGAGTTAATGAGGTCACAAAAGATCTCTTTAAAAAGTATCCATCCCTTGAAGCATTTTCGAAAGCCTCGCAGGCAGAACTTGAAAAAGACATTCATTCCTGCGGATTTTATAAGAATAAGGCAGCAAATATAATCGGGTGTTCAAAGAAACTTCTTTCAGAGTATGGTGGAGAGCTTCCTTCAGACATCGAATTTCTGACAAGTCTTCCCGGAGTGGGAAGAAAGACGGCGAACGTCATCAGGGGAAACATATTTCGTATTGATTCAGTCGTGGTGGACACGCATGTGCTGCGTATTTCAAACAAGCTTGGACTAATTAAAGAAAAAGATCCGGTAAAGGCGGAATTTAAACTGATGGAGGTAGTTGACAAGCCTTATTGGGTATACATAAATCACTGGTTTATAGCACTTGGCAGATCCATTTGCAAAGCCCCAACACCGAAATGCAGCGAGTGCTTTTTGAAAGATTTATGTCCGTCATGTATCAGGTGAGTGCCTCTGACAATCCACTGCTGCGAGAATCTTCTCTCACGGATAATTTCAAAGAATAATAAAGGCGGCGTGACTCTGATGTGTCATGCCGCCGGTTTTGTGTCTTGATGTATTTTTTTAAGTGGTTGATATTAAATACTCTGCTCAATCATAATTCCTTAAGGAGTTCAAGCTAAGCGGAGGGTTGTTCCTCATCGTCTTTTCTCTTTTTGTAAATGATAAAGAAAATAAATCCGCCTACCACAAGGACACCTAAGACTATCCAGGGCCAAATGAGTTTGCCGCTTTCATGTGTCTCCAGAATTCCGTCATTTGAAATCATGGCTGCAAGAGGAGTTTCACCGTCCTCGAAGATTAGTTGGTAAACAGTGTCCGCTTTGCCTTCTGCCTCAAACTTTCCTTCATCCGTACTCTCGTTTTGAAGAATTACGACGTTCTCGCCTTCATCAACTGTCACAAGGTAGTAGGTCCTGTCGTCACTCTTGAGTTCATCGGGAATGTCGAAAGAAATCTCATCGGTTTCCGACAATACATAGGGACCGGTTTGGATATTTGCATCGAGATTCTTTATTTCTTCAATCGCTTCATTTAACTTATGCTTATTCTCTTCAGGTATTTCCGATGCTTCTTTGAGAATGTTGTTAATCGGTTTCTCTTCGGTCTGATCTGTTTTTGTTTCCTTAGAGTCCTGCTTGGTCTCCTGCTCGTCTTTGTTTAAAGATTCTTCTTTTACTTCTTCCTTAACAGATTCTGAAGTTCCCGTTTTCTTATTGTTACTCTTCTTGGCACTTCCCGTATGGTCTTTCACAGTGCTGCTCGTATCAGTGCTTTCAACGTTGGGATTTCCCGTATCCGTATCGGATGAAGAATTGTTTGAATCATCAGTATCGGCTGAAGCAGGAGTATCGGATACATCCGTGATAGATGTTATTTCCACCGGTTCGCTTGCATAATCTGTTACCTTTTCTCCCGAAACATGCTCCGCAAGGATGTATAAATGATAACCGGATCCAAGAGTTTTGCCGCTTAAATCACTTGGAAGTTTAAATGTACCGGTGCCTTTACTTAAATCTGTATCCAATCTGCCATAGTATAGGATATTGGCTCCGCCGGTAAAGGGCCCATCCGTAATCATGACGGAAATCTGATTTACTTTCTCGTCAGAGTCCGTAGCGGTATCTGTATAAGTATACGGAACGGTAATGGTTCCGTCAGATTTCTTGGTAACATTTTTCCCATCAGTAACACTGACTGTCTTTCCGGAATCCTTTAATGTAAGCTTCCATTCCGTCACCTGATCTTCGACTATCTTGCTGCTGTCTGCAGAAAGAATCGAAGTTTTATTCATTTTATTCGTATCACTTGCAGACGAGAAGAGCACAGATGACAGAGCAATATTAAATGCGGGACTCACACCGGTTCTCTCGATACTACAATTCTCGCAGTCTCTGTATCCTAAATAAGAAATGAAATAGACCTGTTCGTATTGGACATAACCATTATAAGACCGAAGCCACCAACTGTTGGCAGAACCACCTGATACTGCCTTCACCCTATTCTCTGACCACTTAGCACTGTATGTATCATTAATGTAACCATAACTTGTATTTGCTGCTTCTCTTATATCAAGAAGGAAAATTTTTTCCCCGGTAATTTTTATAAACTCTAAAGGAAAAGATGAATTAACTTCGCCATCAATACTGTTTGGGGTTTCTTTCTTGCTTGTGGCTATTGCGTTTTGCTCTATAACAGAAAATGACGTTACAAGAAATCCATTTGAAGAATAATCAAAAGTATTATTAGTTGCGTCCTTTTCCCCGTTTAGGAATCTCTTTATGTCACTCTGTGACCAATACCTGTTGCTGCCAAATTTTCTTTGCATCAAAATACTATCACAGTCAAGGAGCATGGTCGTGCCGCCAAAATCATCCGTTTCATTGGCAAGTACTCTATACTTTACAGGGCTATCATTATAAGTACCAAAGTACACATAGTTTCCTGTCCACGCGGTATTTCTATCTCCTTCAGATACCGGTTGAAAAGGATTGGCTATTGCAGATGTTCCGATATTTATGGTATTTACTGTCGGAGCCACCCACGGTTTTGAAGGAATATTGATCTGGCAAGGTTCACTTGCATAATCTGTCTCATACTTTCCATTGACAATCTCTGCGACTATATAGGCATAGTAGTCTTTGCCGCAAACCTTATCAGAGAGATTTAGGGTTGAATCCGCGGGAAGTGTAAATGTTCCTTCACCGTTCGAAAGTGTCAATGCGCTATAATAAAGAACATTGGCTCCATTTTCATTACCGGATTCATATTTTGCATCAGTAATAACAACCGAAACTTGATTGACCTCACCCTCATCGTCTCCGCTTAATGTGTAAGGTATCGTTACTTCGTTATTACTCTTTCTTGTAACGTTTTCATTCAAGGCAATATTCAGTTTACTTCCTTCAGATGTTTTATCTATAAGCGTAAGCTTGTACCCTTCTATCTTGTTATCAGAACCCAAGATTTCAGATGAGAAAAGCACAGATGACAGATTGATATTTAAAGCGGGACTCACACCGGGAGAATTGTGGGTGGCAGAATAATCAGGACAAATAGGGCCATAAGAATTGATGCTACCAACGTATTCTGTACTTCCATTTTTAGGAGACCGCAGCCACCATTCACCACCTGTTTTTTTTCTGCTATTATCGTTACTATATCCATAACTTGTATTAGTCGCTTCCTTTGCATCTAAAAGAAAGATTTTTTCACCGGTAAGAGGCTTCCATTCAAGGGTTTGATATCCATCTCCATCTTTACCACTGTCACTATTATCCCCCTCGTACGCATTTTCCTTCGTGCTTGCTGCTATGGCATCCTGCTCTGCTTTTGAAAAGGACGTTGTAAGAAAACCGGTTGAAGAATAATTATAAGAAGGTTTTGCACTTTCGTCTTTTTCACTGTTAAGGAACCTCTTTGTACTGCTGGTTGCCCAATCGTTATTATTAGCGCTGTTAAATTGACTCTTTGCCCACAGAACGCTGTCACAGTCAAGGAGCATGGTTTTAGCCTTAATATCGTCTTCATCTTCCTTGCTAAAAACTGTCGTCTCATTATCAAGGACCCTATACTTCACGGGGCTATTATTATATTTACCAAAGTACACATGCGACCATCCTCCGCCTGATGACGACGGATTTGCAATTTTTCTTGTCCCGAGCTCAACATTGGTCTTAGCCACGGTGTCCTCCGCCTGCACCTTAATTGCTTCATTCGGCATATACGATGCAAGCCCTATTGCCAATACGGCAGTAAACAGTAACGCGAGTTTTCTCTTTAATGTTCCCTTCTTCATCATTCTTTGTTCCCTCGATTCCCCTTTGAATTCCGTTAACGTAAATTTATTTTGATTGTTCTCCTAATATGTATTTCGTCAATTTTAACATTTTTAAATAGACTTGTCTTCATTTTAAATCTTAAAAAGCAGAAAAAAACGACAGGGATGAAATTTTTCACGCCTGCCGTTTAAGCTTAAGCTATTGTATTCATAAATTTATCAAAGGCTTTCATGCCTTTTTCGTCTCTCTTGTAGACACCCGCATCAAGCAGGACCTCCAAGAAGACCTTTCCAATTTCACTCTGCATTATCTCGTGAATCTTGGAAGGTTCTTTATCAATGCGGTCCTTAAAGGTATTCAGCCATTCAAGATGCTTGCTGAGCATTTCATCATTCGAAATGTCACGCCCTTCAAGATAAGCTTTCTCAAGCTCGGCGATTTCGGTATTAAGCCTTGCGGGAAGAACCGCAAGCCCCATGACCTCTATGAGGCCGATATTTTCTTTCTTGATGTGGTGAAGCTTTGCATGCGGATGGAACACTCCCAAGGGATGCTCCTCGGTCGTAATGTTGTTCCTGAGCACTAAGTCAAGCTCGTATTTGTCGCCGCGCTTTCTGGCAATCGGAGTGATGGTGTTGTGAGGTTCTGAGTCCGTGTATGCATAAATAAACGCATCTTCATCGGTATACTCCCTCCATGCTTTAAGGATAATGTCCGCAAGCTCAATTATCCTTTCAGTATCCTTGCCGGAAAGTCTGATGACCGACATCGGCCACTTTACACGGCCGACCGATAAATCTTCAAAGCCTTTGATAGTGTATTCTTTTTCCACCTCGGCACGAGCCATGGCGAATTCGTAATGACCGCCCTGGAAGTGATCGTGGGTAAGTATTGAACCTCCGACAATCGGAAGATCGGCATTGGAACCTACGAAGTAATGAGGGAACTGCTTTACAAAATCAAAAAGCTTTGCAAAGGTATCCCTGTCTATCTTCATGGGAACATGCTGTCCGTTGAATACGATGCAGTGCTCGTTGTAATAAACGTAAGGAGAATACTGGAAGCCCCATTCGCTTCCGTGAATCGTAACCGGAATGATACGGTGATTCTCCCTTGCGGGGTGGTTCATGCGGCCCCTGTAACCTTCATTTTCCTTGCAGAGCTGGCACTTAGGGTAGCCTGCCTGCTTCATGGTCTTTGCTGCCGCAATTGCCTTCGGATCCTTTTCGGGCTTCGAAAGATTTATGGTAATATCCAAGTCTCCGTATTCGGTATGGGCTATCCACTTTTGATCCTTTTTGATGCGGTAACGCCTTATATAGTCGCTGTCGCAGGAAAGCTTGTAGAAATAATCGGTTGCCTTAACGGGATCTTCTTTGTACAGAGTTTTGAAATGTGCAATAATCTCGCTCGGAAAAGGAACAAGGCATCCCATGACACGTGTATCGAAAAGGTCTCTCGAAACCGTTCCGTTGTCCGTAATAATTCCTTTTTCAAAGGCATAGTCACACATTGCTCCGAGGATGTCCGGAAGGTCACTTACCTCTGTATCCGCTATCTCTCCTTCATACGCCTCATCTTCATCAAATATAATCAAAAGACTGTTCGTAACATAAATCCTGTCATACGGATCGACAAGTCCCGTCTTCACTCCGTACTCAACCAGTCTTGCAATCAGTTTTGTGATTTCCATTTAAATCTCCCTCGGACCGTCGCCGATCTCCACTACGTAAAATTCAGGTTCTTTACCGACCTTCTCAAGATAAGCCTTGGTAAGAGTACTCTTAAAGTCCTCAACCGCTTCGTCCTTTACGATTGAAACAGTGCAGCCTCCGAAACCGCCGCCGGTTATCCTCGAACCGATGACACCCGGAACTGTCCATGCGGTCTCTGCAAGTACGTCACATTCCTCACAGCTGGTTTCGTAATCGTCGCGAAGCGAAATGTGGGATTCATTCATAAGACGTCCGAAGGTCTCAAGGTCGTGATCCTTTAATGCCTTTACAGCCTTGATGGTACGCTGATTCTCATATACGGCATGCTTGCCGCGCTTTCTCGCAACAGGGTCCTTTATCGCATCCTTGTGTGCCTCGAATTCTTCTTCGGTAAGCTCTCCCAAAGACTTTATGTCAACAACCGTCTGCAAAGCCTTAAGAGCCGCAGCGCTTTCATTTCTGCGATCATTGTAGGCGCTTGCGACAAGCGAATGCTTTACCAAAGAATTCGTAACGACAATCTTTGCTCCGTCAAGCTT
>CAZCPW010000061.1:0-6899 GCA_964499925.1 uncultured Lachnospiraceae bacterium | reverse complement strand
TCATAGCTTTGCTGATGGCCCTTTTTCAGTATGCAAATGTAAAGGTTTTAAAGACGGTTGCAAGGCTGTACATATGGATATTCAGGGGAACTCCGCTTTTGGTACAGCTGTTCTTGGCTTATTTCGGACTTCCGAAGCTCGGAATTGTAATGGATGCGTTTCCCTGTGCTGTCATGGTCTTTGCATTAAATGAAGGCGCATACTGTGCCGAAACCATGCGCTCGGCACTTGAAGCGGTTCCGAAGGGACAGATTGAAGCAGGGTACTGCGTAGGTTTAAACTACTTCCAGACGATGATTCACATTGTCCTGCCGCAGGCTTTCAGAACGGCCTTTCCGCCTCTTTCAAATTCAGTCATCGGAATGTTAAAGGATACCTCCCTTGCGGCTACGATTACGGTTGCGGATATGTTCCAGCAGGCGGAGAGAATTGTCGGACGTACCTACGAGCCTCTGTGGGTTTATTCGGAACTTGCGCTTATTTATCTTGTTTTTTCCACGCTTCTTACAGTGCTGCAAAGAAAGAGCGAGAAAAAGCTCAATGCCTACAACGACAAGGATACTTCAAACGGAGGTGCAAAATGAGTATGATAGAAATCTCCGGTGTGAAAAAGTCCTTTGGCGACAGTAAGGTATTAAAGGGAATAGATTTAACCGTGGACAAGGGAGACGTCATAGCGATACTGGGGCCTTCCGGTTCCGGAAAAACAACCTTCCTTCGCTGCATTAATTTCCTCGAAAGAGCGGACGGCGGAACCATCACCTTTGACGGAGAAAAATTTGATTTAAAGAGCATACACAAAAGGGACATAAACAGGCTTCGCAAAAAGACGGCCTTTGTATTTCAAAATTACAACCTCTTCGCAAACAAGAGTGTCCTTGAAAATGTTTCGATAGGCTTGAAGGTTGCAAGGAAAGTAAGTAAGGAAGAGGCTGAAAGAAAAAGCCTTGCAATGCTTGAAAAAGTAGGGCTTAAGGATAAAGCCGCAAGCTATCCGATTCAGCTTTCGGGAGGACAGCAGCAGAGAGTTGCAATTGCAAGAGCACTTGCGACCGACCCCGAGGTCATCTACTTTGACGAACCGACTTCGGCTCTCGATCCCGAGCTCATCGGCGAAGTGCTTTCCGTTATGAAAAATCTTGCAGATGAGGGTATGACCATGCTGGTGGTGACGCATGAACTTAACTTTGCGAAGAATGTTTCCACGAAGGTGATGCTTCTCGAAGACGGCATCACAATTGAGAGCGGTGCGACGAAGGACTTCTTTGAAAATCCCAGAGAGGTGCGTTCGAGGGAATTTATCAAAACTATATCCGCAATACATGAATGAGGAGGATTTTTATTATGAAAAAGAAATTTTTATCGATAATGCTGATGCTTACGACGGCACTTTCTTTTTGCACGGGATGCGGAAACAGTGATTCGTCAAAAGACCTTCTTTCCGAGATTAAGGAAAGAGGCTATATAACGGTTGCAATGGAAGGCACCTGGGCTCCGTGGACCTATCATGACGAGGCGGGAACCCTCACGGGCTTTGACGTAGAGGTGGCAACAGCGGTTGCAGACAAGCTCGGTGTTTCGGTACAGTTTGAAGAAGGCGAATGGGACGGCCTGCTTGCGGGAGTTCAGAGCGGTCGTTACGACATAATGGTTAACGGCGTCGGCTATACGGAGGAAAGAGCAGAGGCTTACAATTTCTCCGATCCTTACTGCTTTAACAAGACTGCACTTATAGTTCGCGGCGACAATGAAGATATAAAGTCACTTGAAGATTTAAACGGAAAAACAACCTGCAATTCCGCAAACAGCACTTATCAGCTCACAGCCGAAGAATACGGGGCAACCGTTCTTGACGTGGAAACACTTGACGGCACGCTTGAAATGGTGCTTGCCGGAACCGACAGGGCGGATGCGACTTTGAATGCCGAGGTTTCGTTCCTTGACTATATGTCGGAACATCCGGACGCAAACCTTAAAATAGTTGCATACGCACCCGATGTGGAAAAAGTTTGCATCATAATGCCCAAGGAAAATACGGACGAACTGAGGAATGCAATCAACAATGCGATAGACGAGCTTCGTGCGGACGGAACCCTTAAGGCACTTTCGGAAAAGTATTTCGGCGGAGATATCACTTCCGAAGATTAAACGGTACAGGGTACTTTTATCCGGATAAAATGTAAAGGTAGAGGAAAACATGTCTAAGGCTTTTTTGCTTGGAGCCCTTGAAATAGTAAGGGTTAAAGATACGGAAGATTTGCTGGTAACAGGCTACGGCAAAGGAAAGGTGGGCGCCGGCACGGCAGTTTATGCCGTAAATGCGGGAGATGATTATCCTGCAAGTGCACTTTTCAGAATTTCCGAAGTATATGTGGTTGAAGATTCCAAAATGGTTTCGGTGGATGAAGCCGAAGACCGTGTCATGACGATTAAGATTGAAAAGGGTATCCACTACAGATTTAGGAGAGGTACCGTTCTTTATACAAGAGAGGCTGAAAATAAGGAAATTTCCGATACTTATCTAAACGCATTGGGAAACAGCTTTGTAAGAACCTTAAAGCTTGATATAAGGGAAGTTGAGCTTAATATTCTGTCTGTAACGGATCTCTTTGAAATCTGCAGGCTTAACGGATTCCTGCTTGCGGAAAAGGGTGAGAGCCTTACGGAAGAAGAAAAGGCCACGAATAAAGAGCGCTTAAAGACAGTCTTTGATAAACTTTGCGAGAAAATTTTAAGCGTTGACGAGATTTACTGCCTTTATTCGCGTGTTACGAACGAACCTTTTCTTTTTACAAATGTACTGAAAAAGAAAGAAGGATTTCTTTGTACGCCTCTGAATATCAGACTTATTCCGAGAGCTTACAGGGATAAGTTCGCAAAAGAATATCCGAACGACAAATATGAGTTTAGACTTATTAAAAACGGCGAAAGCAAAACCGGAATAAAGGATTTTCTTTATGAGGCGTTTTATGTTAACGGAGCGGACGGAGTCGAAATCGTTTCGGCACAGACGTCGATTTCAAAAGATGCTTTGGTAAAGCGCAATGAGTCGGATGACACCGTTACTAACCCGGATTCACTAAAATGGATGTTACTTTTAGCGGAGCACGGCAAACCGGAAAATGACGAGGAAGAGATTAATTACAATTTGTATTTTCAGTTTATGTGCGTAAATCTTGTAAAGGGTAAGTTTCTGATTCCCGCACGCCTTGAAGGCAGTGAGGGCACAGAGGGCGGTTTGCTGAAGCCCGGTAAGGCCGACAAGATAATGTTTGCCACGCAGACAGGTAAGGACGGTAAGCTTGCGGTAAGGATGTATACGGATCTAAAGCACCTTAATGCATCGTATCCCGGCGAAAGTTATGTGGTCCAGGAAATGGACAAGCTCATAGACAAGTTTGACGCGGCCGTGAATATCGGTCAGGGGCAGAAAGCCGTCGGCTATATTACGAAGGAGCTTTACGATAAGTGTAAAGCGGTTAAGGATAAGTAAAGTAAATTTTGCGTGCCGGTTTATCCGGCACGTAAGGTTTAAGAAAGAAGCAATTTTTAATGACAGAAGGTTCTATTTCAAAGAAAATTCTCTTGTTTGCTCTGCCTGTGTTTTTGGGGCAATTGTTACAACAACTGTACAACGTGGTTGACTCGGTTGTTGTGGGAAATGAGCTTGGCAAGGAAGCATTGGCGGCTGTAAGTTCTTCGGGCAGTCTTATTTTTTTGGTCGTAGGGTTTGTAAACGGCCTGTTCGTGGGTGCCGGAGTCATAATCGGAAACAGATACGGAGCAAAGGACTATGAAGCGGTTCATACCGCAGTCCATACGGCAATTGCCTTCGGACTGATATCGGGACTCGTGATGACGATACTCGGAGTGTTGCTCTGCCCTTATATATTGACATGGATGGATACGCCTTCGGATGTATTTTCAAATTCCGTTCTTTATCTGCGCATTTATTTCTGCGGCGGACTGTTTAACGTAATGTACAATACCTGCTGCGGTATCTTTCAGGCGGTCGGAGACAGTAAGCATCCGCTTTATTACCTGATTTGCTCGGCAATAGTAAATACCGTTTTGGACGTCCTGTTCGTAGTGGTATTTGATTTCGGAATTGCGGGGGCTGCAATCGCAACGGTTCTTGCACAGGGCTTAAGCGCGTTTCTTGCCTTTATGAAGCTGACGCGTGTAACCGGAGTTGAAAAAGTAACGGTAAGGGACATAAAAATCGATCCCGAAACCCTTGCCGCAGAGCTGAAGCTCGGTATTCCCACCGGAGTGCAGAACTCAGTCATTGCAATAGCCAATGTAATAGTTCAGTCAAACATCAACGCCTTCGGTTCGGTTGCAATGGCGGGATGCGGCAGCTACTTTAAGCTTGAAGGTTTTGCCTTCCTGCCGATTACGAGCTTTTGTTCGGCACTTACCACCTTCACGAGCCAGAATATGGGCGCAAACAACATGGACAGGGCAAGGCGCGGAATGCGGTTTGGTATCATTTCGGGAGTATCCTGTGCAGAGGTAATAGGTATCGTTCTTTTTATATTCGGAGCGGTATTTTTAAGAATGTTTTCAAGCGAGCCGGACGTCATCGAATACGGTGTTTCGCAGATTCATGTGGAAGCGCTGTTTTACTGTTTCCTTGCCTACTCACACTGTATGGCGGCGGTACTGCGCGGTGCCGGAAAAACAACGGTTCCGATGTTTGTAATGCTCGGATGCTGGTGCCTGTTCAGAATCACATATATCACCATAGCGGTTAAGCTCTTCCCTGTAATCAGGACGGTTTTCTTGGCTTACCCGATTACCTGGAGCATGAGCTCGCTCATATTCACAATTTACTATCTGAAGGTGAAGATTTTCAAGGTAAAGACGGCCTGATTGTTGTTTTTTAACTGCGGAGTGCTATTATTTTTAACAATAAAGAGGATAAACGTGAAAAATTTTATTTTTGATATAGACGGAACCCTGTGGGATACGACGGGTGTGGTCGCAGGGGCCTGGAACAGGGCGGTTTCGGAGAGCGGAATCTTCGAGATTAAAGACATTCATATTACGAAAGAGATGCTGATGCGGGAATTCGGAAAGCCGATGGACGTAATTGCCGACGACCTGTTCGGAGACATAGATCCTTATAAAAAGGCGGAGCTTTTAAAGAACTGCTGCAAGTATGAACACGAAGCAATTCTTGAATGCAACGATGACCTGTCTTACAAGGGAATGCGTGAAACATTAAAATCGCTTTCAAAGACACACAAGCTTTTTATAGTCAGCAATTGTCAGGACGGATACATTGAGCTCGTGATAAAGAAAAACGGGCTTGACGGTCTTGTTACCGACTTTGAGTGTTTCGGACACACGGGTCTTTCGAAAAGCGAAAACATAGCACTTGTTATAAAAAGAAATAATTTGGAAATCAACGAAACAGCTTATGTAGGGGATACACTCGGGGATTTTGAGGCGGCTAAGCCAAATGAGCTTTACTTTATTTTTGCGTCTTACGGATTCGGAAACGTACCGGATGCCGATTTGACGATTAAGAGTATTGAAGAGCTTACGGCTGTTTAGAGAGAGGTATTATTATGAGTGATTTAGACAATCTTGAAGCACTGAAAAGGATGCTTGAGCACAGGGATGAGGACGAAGCCAAGAAAACCTTTGAAAAAGAAAAAAAGTTCATTTCCGATGCAACAAAGGTATATCTCGGCGGCGGAAACAAGACATCCGGAATTCAGGCATACGAGCCAAAGGAAATGATAGCCTTTTTGTCACGCCCCGTCAGTGAGGTAAAGGGAAAAATGGGCGGCGAATGGGCCGAAATGAACGATGACGATTTCGAAGCCTTCGCATACAAGATGCGGCAGAAGATTCAAAAGTCTACATCATTAATCAATTGGGAATCATAGGTAGAGTATATGGAATACGGATTTAAGGAATTTAAACCCTCTGAAATCATCAGCGGGCATGTTAAAGTCGGAGAAAAAAACCGTTTTGGCAATGAGTTTGATGCAAACAGCCTTTACTTTACAAAAGACGGTAAGCCCTGGATAGGCGTAATGGGCGAATACCATTTTTCGAGAGACAACAGGGAAAACTGGAAGACCGAGCTTTTAAAGATGAAGGCAGGGGGTGTGACGATTGTCTCAACCTATCTCTTCTGGATTTACCATGAAGAAATCGAAGGTGAATGGAACTTTGAGGGAGACAACGATTTAAGAGCCTTCCTAAATGACGCCAAAGATGCGGGACTTTATGTTTTTTTGCGTATCGGACCCTGGGCGCACGGAGAATGCAGAAACGGAGGTTTGCCGGATTGGCTTGTAAACAAGGGAATTAAATTAAGACAGGACAATCCCGAATACTTAAGCTGCGTATATAAATGGTTTAAGAAGATATACGAAAACTGCAGTGAGTTTTTCTTTAAGGACGGAGGTCCGGTTATCGGAGTCCAGATTGAGAATGAACTTACGGACGATGCCTTCCACATCCTGACACTTAAGAAGATGGCAGAGGAAATAGGCTTTAGGGCTCCTTACTTTACAGCCACCGGCTGGAATGCCAAGTTTGGCGCCCACCTTCCGCTTGAAGAAGTACTTCCCATATTCGGAGCCTATGCGGATGCACCGTGGTCCGAGAAGGTTTCGGAACTTCCGCTTTCACCTCATTATGCTTTTTACACGGACAGAAACGATTCGGGAATCGGAGTCGACCTTATAAAAGAAACACCCGAGGACGGATGGCGCCTTCCCTATGAAAAATATCCTTTCTGCACCTGCGAAATCGGACCCGGAATGCAGTCAACCCATCACAGACGCGTAGTCATGACGGGTATGGATGCGTATGCGATGTCGCTTGTAAAGCTCGGAGCCGGAAATAATCTAATCGGATACTACATGTATCACGGA
>CAZCPW010000060.1:0-6921 GCA_964499925.1 uncultured Lachnospiraceae bacterium | reverse complement strand
CGAGACCGAAAATCTTTTCACTCTCCTCGCGGCTCAAAAAATGCATCGAACCTTTTCCGAGTTCGTGAGCGAAGTTGTACGAGATATACTCTCTGTCTTTAAAAAGAACACATTTATAGGAGCCAAGCTCCATCCTGAAGTTAAGCTTTTCAATCGTAAGCTTATAGTCTTTGTAGCTGATTGTTACATGCGTATCGGTTTCTTTGACCGAGGGAGTAACCGTTTCGAAGCCTTCGGTACTGAGCTTGTCGCGTCCCTCTCTGTCAATGACAGAATCGCCGGGGCACACGGAATACGTAGGCATTAGGGTTTCCCCGTCACGTAAGATAGCTACCCTGTACATCGATTTAAAGAAATCGAGTCTGACGGTAATGTCGTCTGCCTTATATACTCTGTATGAATCACCCTCGCTTGTCAGGGTAAAGAAGTGCCTGTATTTCATGCCTCAGCCTCAGGATTTCCCTTCGTAATCATATTTATGAAAAGCTTTAATTTATTGTCATGTCCCATCTTCACGGTCTTTCCGATGCAAAGGGTCTTGCCCTTGCCTCTTTCCCAAGTGGGACGTCCGTCTCCGTTTGGATCGCCTTTTCTTGCAAACTCGCTTATGTAGCCTATCATCTGACCCGAAACTTCATAATCGTGAATGTCGTAGGGTCGGAAGCTCTTTTCAAGCGTTCCGAATACATACCTTAAGTCGCAGGAATGGAAGGCTCCGTTGTGATCGTCCCCGGGGCCGTCAATGTCGAAATAGTATAGATATGCGTTGTTTTTCCATGCAAAATCACGGCTGATATGCGCAAGTATGGAGGCGCCCATATCGTTGTTGGTATAGCCTATCATGTAGTCCTTCTTTAAAGGATTGTTGATAAGCTCGCCCACAGGCTTTGTGATAAGGTATCCGTCCACCACCGGCATCGTATTGTAGATTCCGTCGTTACGTGCTTCCCTGATATCCTCGATTCCCTTCATAAGCGTCAGAGTGTCCGTCTGCTTTAGGTCGTCAAGTGTCTTCGCTCCCACCAGATCCATATACTGAAGCCAGTATTCACGCGTACTTTCTGCCATTCTCGGACGGCCGAATTTGGGAAACAGTCCCGCACCGGAAAGCATTATCGCTCTCTTGAAAAGCGGGTCGAACATCGGATTCAAGCACATATCCTGAATGGAGATTGCGCCCGCGCTCTGTCCCATTACGGTGATATTGTCCGGATCACCGCCGAAGTCCTCAATGTGGTTCTTTATCCAATTCAGGCACACGTACATGTCATCGAGTCCGAAGTTTCCTTCGTGACCGTACTTTTTGAAGATTTCCTCGTGTGTCATGTACCCGAGCACGCCGACTCTGTATGTCGGGAAAATCGCTATTACACCGTGTCCCGCATAGGCACCGCCGTCGAATGCTCCCTCCCAGTTTGCTCCGGAGTCAAAACCGCCTCCGTGAAAAAAAACAAGGACAGGACACTTTTCGGGCTTCTTGGGCGTGTAGATGTTCATGTTAAGGCAATCTTCACTGTAATAGAAATTTATCCCCTGCCTGTATTCCTTGTAATAGAAGAGACGCTCGGGATTCTCCAAATGTTCGAAATAAGTCCTCGATTGCGGACACACGGGTCCGAACTGCGTGGCATCATATTCTCCGTCAAAGGTATCCTCTGCCTTGGCGTACTCAAATCTTTCCGCCCTTGCATACCTTACGCCCAAAAACTCAAAGCAATCCGTGCGTTCATTACCCCTAATGGCCCCCATCTTTGTGTTTAAGACTACAGACATAAAATTTTATAAAACCTTTCCGTTTTTCTCTAAAAGTGTGCGTGCCGTTTCTACCGAATCAACACCGGTTCTGTTCTTGACAGGCGCAAATTCTCTTTCCCTTTCAACCTCAAAAGGAAGGCACGACTTTGCCAGATGAATCATGTCCAGCACGAGCTGCTCAAACTTGTATCCGTTCGGAAGCTCGGGCTTTACCTCGTTTCCGTCCCTGTCAAGGCAGGGAATCTTCTTTTCAACCACATGATACGGAAGGCTTTCGTTGACGATTTTCTCAAGTTCGTCCACATGAAACAGGTAGTTAAGGATAACGCCAAAGTTGTATACTCTCTCGCCCTTATCGTTTACCTGGTCTCTTAATTTGTCGGTCAGGTCGTAGTATTCGATAATCGAAGGTCTGCCGTCTTCAAGGCACATAACTCCGACCTTTTCGTCGGGATCGTTCTTCCGCACAACCTTTGCGCCCACGGTCTGTCCTTCAAGAAGCGTTGCCCCGATGAATACGGGGTCGCAGATCCTCTGAAGCACGTTGTCTACAGAGAAGACATTCAAAAGCTCGATGCCGTGTTCATGCACGTGCTTCAAGATGCCTGCCTTCATCATCGACAAAAACCAGCCGCCGTTTCCGTTCGGTGAAACGGCTACCTTGTACTTTTTCTCAAGCAGGATGTTTCCGTTGTAATCGCAGCAGGGCGCCATTTCCTGTTTAAAGAACAAAATGTGGTCTGCGGGATATCCGAAATAATCGTGTTCCTTGAAAAACTCGGTCGTCGACTCGTAATTTAAATCACTCGTCATTACGTATAAATAAATGTATGTGTCCGTTTCCTTGACAACATCCGTCAGATTGTTGATAAGACACTCAAATATGTACAAAGGCTTTGTAAGTCCGATATTGTACATACCCTTAGGGTCGTTTGAGCCAAGGCGCGTTCCCATGCCGCCTGCAAGCAGTACGGCTCCGACCTTTCCTTCCTTTATCGCCTTAACACCGGCTTCGGAATAATCGCCCTTTCTCGACGAAATTGCCTTTAAATCAAGCGCCTCAAGCGGAGAAATCTTACCCTTTTTGATGGGATTTCCCAAGTCGTCAAGTGCTTTTGTGATGCCAAAATCAATGGATTCAATCTGTTTGTAAAGCTTTTCTTTTTCCTCGGGGGTAATCTCGTCTTCAAACTTAAGTAACTGAGACTGCCCGATTCCTTCAAGCTTTTCTCGTAGTGTCATATAGTTCCCCTTTATGTTTAATAATGATCGTAATAAATATCGTCGGAAAGTTTCTTTGCCGCGTCCTTACCGAGGAGTGCCTCGACTATCTTCAAAGAAAAAGGAATTGCACAGCCTGCGGAACGTCCCGTTACGATGTTTCCGTCAAGAACGGCCTCTTCGCCCGTATACTCTCCTCCGACGCAGTCTCCCTCGTATCCGGGGAAGCACGTAAACTTCCTGCCGTTCAAAACGCCTGCGCGTCCGAGTATCGAAGGTGAAGCGCAGATTGCAGCAATGAGCTTTCCTTCGTCATTAAACTTTTTGATATACTTGACGAGCAAATCGCATTTTTCGAGATTCGTGTGTCCGGGGCCTCCCGGAAGCACCAGGCAGTCGTATGTCTTAAACCATACATCCGCAACTAAGAAATCTGTCTTAATCTCAATTGAATGTGAACCCCTTACATGATGTGAATGCCCTACCGAAACCGTCTCCACGTCAAGGCCCGCACGCCTCAGCAAATCAACTGTCGTCAGGGCTTCGATTTCCTCAAACCTTTCACCAAAGAAAACGCCTACACGCATGTAAAATCCTCCTTTACTGTAAGCCATTTATTAAGTATCATTATACTTGTTTGGGGGAGATTATTCTACTCAATTTAAGAGGCTTTATTTTATTTTAAGGTTTGAGGTGCCAATTTTGGAAATAGAAAGAAAATTTTTGATAGACAAAGAAGCCTTTGATTACAGGGCCTACCCCTTTAAAGAGCTTGAGCAGGGGTATCTGTGCACGAATCCGGTCGTGAGAGTTCGTAAGGAAGATTCAAATTATTACCTTACCTACAAGGGCAAGGGACTTTTAGCCAGGGAGGAATACAATCTCCCGCTTAATGAAGAGGCTTACAGGCATCTAATCGTAAAGTCCGACGGCCTTGTTATTGCAAAAAGAAGGTACCTTATTCCGTACGGAAAGTTTACCGTCGAACTTGACGAGTTTAAAAACGAACTGGCTCCGCTTCTGCTTGCGGAGGTTGAGTTTGAAAGTGTGGAGGAAGCAAATTCCTTTGTACCTCCTAAGTGGTTTACAAAAGATGTCACGAATGACCCCGAGTATCATAATTCGAATATGAGTAAGAGGAAGGGGTAAGGCGCGACTGCGCAGCCTTGCAAAGAATTTTTTCTGCAGAAAAAAGCCACGGTTATTGCGCCGTGGCTTTTGATATTTTATCCGATTAATCCATTGTCTTTAAATGCCAAATGTCTCTGTTGTACTCGGCAATCGTCCTGTCGGATGAGAAGAATCCTGCCTTTGCGATGTTCACAAGCATCATCTTCTTCCACTTCGAACGGTTCTCATAATCCTTGAAGGCTTCATCCTTCTTTGCAATGTAAGCTTCAAGGTCGAGCAGGGTCATGAACCAGTCCTTGTTAAGAAGCTCATTGTAGAGACGCTCGAGCTTTTCTTTATGCCCGATAGACATGCACTTGTCGCTTATGATGAAGTCAACGGCTTCCTTGATGACCTTCGAATTGTCATAGTAATCCTTTGAAACGTAATCGGCCTTTTCGTAGTGCTTGATGACGGTCTCGGACTTCTCGCCGAAGATGTAGATGTTGTCATCGCCTACCAGCTCGTTAATCTCAACGTTTGCGCCGTCCGAGGTACCGATTGTAATCGCACCGTTAAGCATGAACTTCATGTTGCCCGTACCGGAAGCTTCCTTTGAAGCAAGGGAAATCTGCTCGGAAAGGTCGCAGGCGGGAATAATCTTCTCGGCATAGCTTACGTTGTAATTTTCCACGAAGAGCACCTTCATGTAAGGCGAAACCTCGGGATCGTTGTTGATGATATCCTGCAGGCACAGAAGGAGGTGAATGATGTCCTGTGCAATTACATAAGCGGGAGCTGCCTTTGCACCGAAGATAAAGGTCATAGGTGTTGAAGGCTTCTTGCCGCCCTTGATTTCAAGGTATTTGTGAATGATGTACAGAGCATTCATCTGCTGGCGCTTGTACTCGTGCATTCTCTTTGACTGAATATCAAAGATGGAGTGAGGGTCAAGAGTAACACCTTCTTTTTCCTTGATATAAGCGCAAAGTTCTTTCTTCTTGTCCATCTTGATCTCGGAGAGTCTGTCAAGAACCATCTCGTCATCCTTAAAGTCAAGAAGTCTTTCAAGCTGGGTCGCATCCTTCTTGTAACCGGGTCCGATTAAGCTTGTAATGTAATCTGCGAGCTCGTGGTTGCAGGAAAGGAGCCAGCGACGGAAGGTAATACCGTTTGTCTTGTTGTTGAACTTCTCGGGATAAATCTTGTAGAAGTGATTAAGTTCGGTCTCCTCTAAGATCTGCGTGTGGATTGCGGCAACGCCGTTTACCGAGAAGCCGTAGTGGATGTCGATGTGAGCCATGTGCACTCTTTCATCCTTGTCGATGATCTGGACTGCCTCATCCTTATATTTAGCCCTTACCTTCTTGTCAAGCTCCTTGATGATGGGAACGAGATCCGGAACAACCTTCTCAAGGTACTTAAGGGGCCACTTTTCAAGAGCCTCGGCAAGGATGGTGTGGTTCGTGTAAGCACAGGTCTTTGATACTACCTCGATTGCTTCGTCCATGGTGAAAGCCTTGTCGTTTACCAGGATCCTGATAAGCTCCGGGATGATCATGGTAGGGTGCGTATCGTTTATCTGAATTACACAGTAGTCGTACATACGGCGAAGGTCGTACTGTTTTTCTTTAAGTTCTCTCAAAATGAGCTGAGCGGCATTCGAAACCATGAAATACTGCTGATAAATTCTCAAAAGGTTTCCTGCCTCGTCCGAATCGTCGGGATAAAGAAAAAGTGTCAGATTTTTCTTGATATCTTCTTTATCAAATTCGATGCCCTGCTCGACAATCGATTCGTCTACTGTTTCGATATCGAAAAGGTGAAGCTTGTTCACACCGTTTCTGTAGCCTACGACATCGATGTCATAAAGTTTGGAATTAACTGTAAGGTTGCCGAAGTGAACCGGGAAAGAAACACCGGTATCGATGAGCCATGACTTATCTTCAATCCAGTCATTGGGCTCTGCCTTCTGTTCTTTATTCTTAAATACCTGCTTAAACAAACCGAAATGATAGTTTAAGCCGATTCCGTCGCCCTGAAGCCCCAAAGTCGCAATAGAATCAAGGAAGCAGGCTGCAAGACGTCCGAGTCCGCCGTTTCCGAGTGAAGGTTCGGGCTCAACCTCTTCGATTTCCGCAAGGCTGTGGCCGTTGTTTGAAAGGATTTCGCTGATGCGATCGTAAAGTCCCAAGTTGATAAGGTTGTTTGACAAAAGCTTTCCGATTAAAAACTCGGCTGAAATGTAGTAAACCTTCTTGTCACCCGAAATAGGCTCGGAAAGTTCGCACATTTCCTTTGTCATTGTTAAGAGTACATAGTAAAGTTCCTTGTCGGTGCACTCCCTGATTGATTTTGAGTATGCTTTCTTCACACGGTCTTCAAGCTCTGATTCCATGTTCATAAGCATTACCTCCTGCTGCATTTTTGCTCTTAAGCTCATATTTTTCCCTCCGTTTATCTGATTACATCAACATATTCGATTCTGACTATTTCGGTCGAAACTTTTACTTCCCGACCCGGGTTTCCGCAGAGAAGCGCCTGACATTCTTTCATCGCCTCCGCTCCCAGCAGGCAAAAATCCTGTTTTACGGTAAGCATCTGTTTTCCTGCGTAGCCCATGAGTGTAAGTCCGTCGAACCCGCAAACGGGTCTGAAGATATCCATCTCTATCAGGGCTCGCATAGCGCCTATCGCGCAAAGATCCGAAGCGCAGGCTATTCCGTCGTACTTGTTTCCGAGCTTCAGCACTATCTCGCGGGCTTTTTTCTCGGAGAAGTCTGCCTTCTCGATGTGAAGGGAAATTTTCTTTTTCCTGCAAAGGTCCTTTACGGC
>CAZCPW010000059.1:1256-6933 GCA_964499925.1 uncultured Lachnospiraceae bacterium | reverse complement strand
CTTATTTTTGCTTTTTCATTTCCTCTGCAACGATTGCGGCAACTGCGATGGAGTTGAGCTTTACGTCCATTGTGTCGGAACGGCTGGTCAAAATTGCAGGTGCGCTTGTGCCCGTAAGAATGCAGGCATTTCTAACCTTCAGCATATGCACGATAGCCTTGTAGGTGAGGTTTCCGGCATGTATATCGGGAAAAAGAAGAATATCCGCATCGCCCTGGATCTTTCTGTCCGTTGCACCCTTGTGCTTTGCGGCTTCGGGGTCTATTGCAAGGTCCAAAGAAAGAGGTCCGTCAACTATGCAGTCCTTAATCTCTCCGTCATTGCACATACGGGTAAGCTCTCCTGCTTCAACGGTAACGGGCATCTTGGGATTTACAACTTCAACTGCGGCAAGAGGTGCTACCTTGGGCATATCTATTCCGCAGGCCTTACATACCTTAACGGTATTGTTGATGATATCAACCTTCTGCTCAAGCGTAGGATAAGGTAAAAATGCAACGTCCGTTAAGAAGAGCAGTCTGTCGATACCGGGAATTTCAAATACACAAACGTGTGAAAGTGTCTTTACGTTGGGATTTCTGAGTCCGACTTCTTTGTCAAGAAGGCCCTTTAAGAAGGACTTTGAATCGATGAGACCCTTCATGTACATATCGGCTTCGCCGTCATGTACAAGTTTTACTGCCGTAAGAGCTGCTTCCATGTGGTCCTTTACATCGATAAGCTTGTAGCCCGACAAATCCATGTTGATGGAAGCTGCGATTTCTTTAATCTTGTCAACATCACCGACGAGAATGGAATCTGCGATTTCTTTTTCCTTTGCTGCCCTGCAGGCTTCAAGCACCGGAGTGTCCTCGGCACAGGCAACTGCTACGGTCTTCATGGGGAAATTGTGAACATGAGACAGTATTTCTTCAAAATTCTTTGCCATTTATGTATCCTCCTTAAAAGCTTGTCAATTGCTTTTGATATTTTTTTCACATACTACGTAAGCATAGCACCGAAGCGCCAAAAATTCAACAAAAAAGAGCGAAAAGAACCCCTGAAATTTAAATTCAGGGGTTCCTCTAAAGTTCATTTATTTAGCTGCGATTTCAGCCTTAAGTCTCTTGGTGAGTTCGGGAACGATCTTGTTCAAATCGCCTACGATACCGTAATCGGCTACGTCAAAGATAGGAGCATCCTCATCCTTGTTGATGGCGATGATGATATCGGACTCTTCCATACCTGCAACGTGCTGAATTGCACCGGAAATACCGATTGCAAAGTAAACGTTGGGACGAACTGTCTTACCGGTCTGACCAACCTGTAAGTCCTTGGGCTTCCAGCCTGAATCAACAACCGCACGTGAGCAGGAAACCGTTCCGCCGAGTACACTTGCAAGATCGTCAAGAAGCTTGAAGTTCTCTGCAGAGCCGACTCCACGTCCGCCGGATACAAGGATCTTTGCATCCATGATGTCTGCAACATCCTTAACGGCCTTTACAACTTCCTTGATGGTTACGTACTTGTTGTTGGGTGTGAATCCGGGATTGTACTCAACGATTTCTGCCTTTGCACCCTTCTTGGGCTCGATCTTCTGCATAACGCCGGGACGAACGGTAGCCATCTGAGGACGGTTGTTAGGGCAGGCAATTGTTGCGATTGTGTTTCCGCCGAATGCAGGACGGGTCATCAAAAGCTGATTGTGCTTCTGCTCAGCTTCCTTGCCGGGGATGGGAACAAGCGGGAAATCACCGATTTCAAGCATGGTGCAGTCTGCGGTAAGACCGGTCTTTACACGAGCCGAAACCGTAGGGCCTAAATCGCGTCCGATTGCGGTTGCGCCTACAAGCATGATTTCAGGCTTATATTCATTGATAACGGAAGCAAGAGCATGAGCGTAAGGCTCAGTTCTGTATTCCTTGAGTTCGGGATCGTCTACGACGATAACCCTGTCAGCTCCGTACTCAGCAAGTGAATCGCAAAGATTCTTTACGTCGGAACCGATTAATACTGCCGTAACCTTAGCATTCAAAGGTGCAGCAAGTCTTGTTGCTTCGCCGAGTAATTCGTATGCAATGCCGCTGACTTCATTGTCAACCTGCTGTGCAAACACGAATACTCCCTTATATTCTTCTAAGTTCATATTAGTTTAGCCTCCTATTAGATGACATGCTTTTCTTTAAGCTTGCCTACAATGATATCAACTGCTTCTGAAGGTGAATCGGGAGTAAACTTTTCGCCGGCACCCTTTCTGACCTTATCGGAAGCTCTTGCAATTTTTGTAGGTGAACCTGCAAGACCTAAGTTTGAATCTTCAACATCCTTTAAGTCTGCACGTCCCCAAGTCGTAATCTCTGCCTTGCAGGCATCGAAGATTCCGCCGGGAGTCATATATCTGGGAGTGTTTAATTCGGAAAGAGCCGTGATTAATACGGGCATCTTGCACTCTACCATGTGATATCTGTCATCATACTGACGCTTAACCGTAACCTTGTCTCCGTCAACCTTAATTTCCTGAGCATAGGAAATTACCGGAATACCAAGGTGCTCTGCAATCTGGGGACCAACCTGAGCGGTATCTCCGTCGATTGCCTGACGTCCTGTGATAATCAAATCATAATCAAGGTTTCTGATTGCGCCTGCAATAGTGGTTGAAGTAGCCCAGGTATCTGCACCGCCTAATACTCTGTCGGTAACAAGGATGCCCTTGTCAGCGCCCATTGCAATTGCCTCTCTTAATACGTCTGCTGCCTTGGGAAGTCCCATTGTAAGAACCGTAACCTCGGCACCGTACTGATCCTTTAAGCGAAGTGCTGCTTCAAGACCTGCCTTGTCGTCAGGGTTCATGATGGCAAGCATTGCGCCTCTGTCAAGTGTTCCGTCAGGGTTGAACTTTACGCCGCCCTTAGTATCGGGAACCTGCTTTATACATACAATAATCTTCATGTGAATGTTCCTCCTACTTTAAAATGTTGGCGCTGATGACCATACGCTGAACTTCGCTGGTACCTTCATAGATCTCAGTGATCTTAGCATCTCTCATCATACGTTCTACGCCATATTCTTTGATGTAACCGTAACCGCCGTGAAGCTGTACGCACTTGGTAGTAACTTCCATTGCAACCTCTGCGGCACAAAGCTTAGCCATAGCGGCTTCTACTGAGTAGGAAATCTTAGGATTCTTGGTATATTCATCCTTCTTTAATGCTGCCTTGTAAACCAAAAGCTTTGCAGCCTCAACCTTTGTGGCAAGATCGGCAAGAACAAACTGAGTGTTCTGCTGCTGTCCGATAGTCTTACCGAACTGCTTTCTTTCTTTAACGTAAGCAATTGTTGTTTCAAGAGCGCCTTCTGCAATACCGAGTGCCTGAGCGGCGATACCGATACGTCCGCCGTCAAGGGTATGCATTGCGATGTTGAAGCCCTTGCCCTGCTGTCCGAGCATATTTTCCTTGGGGATACGGCAATCCGTGAAGATAAGTTCATATGTAGCGGAACCGCAGATACCCATCTTGTTTTCTTTGGTGCCGAAGGTAAATCCGGGTGTACCCTTCTCTACGATGAAGGCACTGATTTCCTTGATGAGCTTGCCTCTCTTTTCAATCTTGCCGGTTACTGCAAAAATAACATATACGTCTGCTTCTTTACCGTTTGTAATGAAGCACTTGGATCCGTTAAGTACCCATTCGTCGCCGTCCAAAACAGCCTTTGTCTGCTGTCCCTGAGCATCGGTACCTGCACCGGGCTCGGTCAAACCGAATGCGCCGAGCTTTTCGCCCTTAGCAAGCGGTACAGCGTATTTCTGCTTCTGTGCTTCGGTTCCGAAGGTCATGATGGGGTCAAGGCAAAGGGATGTATGTGCGGAAACGATAACGCCTGTTGTAGCACAAACCTTTGACATCTCCTCAACGCACATTACATAAGTAAGTACGTCACAGCCCTGTCCACCGTATGCCTTTGCAACGGGGATTCCAAGGAAACCGTACTTTGCAAGCTTGTCAACAGTTTCTCTGGGGAATCTGTGATGCTCATCAATTTCCTGAGCGAGAGGCTTAACTTCATTTTCGGCGAAATCCTTAAATAACTGTCTCGCCATTTCATGTTCTTTGCTTAAAGAAAAATCCATGATTATTTATTTCCTCCTAAATTTAATCTGAGATTACTTTGCATCTATGGGTGTCTTTGTACGATCCGCATTGTAGATATAGAAGCCTTTGCCTGACTTGCAGCCGAGGTTTCCGCCGCGAACCATCTTACGGATTAAAGGACATGCACGATACTTTGAATCGCCTGTTTCTTTGTACAGAACGTCCATAATTGCAAGGCAGATATCAAGACCTACATAGTCGCCGAGTTCCAAGGGACCCATGGGATGATTTGCGCCAAGCTTCATGGCTGTATCGATACCCTCGATGTCCGAAACACCTTCCATCTTGATAAATGCTGCTTCGTTGATCATGGGAATGAGGATACGGTTTACTACGAAACCTGCTGCCTCGTTTACCTGTACGGGAGTCTTGCCGATTTCAACGGAAATCTTCTTGATGGTCTCAACGATTTCATCGGGAGTGTTAACGCCTGCGATAACTTCGATGAGTTTCATACGGTCTGCGGGGTTAAAGAAATGCATTCCGACTACGGGTCTGTTTACGCCCTTACCGATTTCGGTAATTGAAAGAGATGAGGTATTTGAAGCAAATACGCACTCGGGCTTGCAGATTGCATCAAGTTCCTTGAAGGTCGTCTGCTTAACAGTCATATCTTCAAAAGCAGCCTCAACGATTAAATCACAGTCTGCGCAAAGATTTTCCTTAAGGCCCGGAGTAATCTTGTTAACGATTGCGTCAACAGCTTCCTGTGTAAGCTTTCCTTTTTCAACGAGCTTTGCATAGCCCTTTACAATCTTTTCCTTACCGCCTTCAGCCCATTCCTGCTTGATATCGCAGAGAGCTACTTCATAGCCTTCATTCTGAGCAAAAGCCTTTGCGATGCCCTGGCCCATTGTGCCGGCACCGATAACACCTACCTTCATGTTAATATCCTCCGTTCTTTATCTGTTTTTAAAAGGTACAACCTTTAATTTCTTTTCTTTATCCTTCTCAAGGAAGTTGCCCATTCCGGCCTTCTGGTCTTCCGTCTCGAAGCAGTCGCCGAAGAGCTTTTCCTCGATTACGATAGCCTTGTCCATGTCAACCTGCAAGCCTTCGTTTATGGCCTTCTTGCAATTTCTCACAGCGATGGGAGCGTTTGCCGCAATTGTGGAAGCAAGCTTCTCAGCTGTACAAAGAAGATTTTCAACCGCACTCTTTACAACGTTTCCGTTTTCGTCAAGCTCTGCGGAAACAACCTGATTTACAAGGCCGATTCTCAAAGCTTCGGGTGCCTTGATGTTTCTTGCGGTATAAATAAGCTGCTTTGCCATGCCTGCACCGATTAAACGGGCAAGACGCTGGGTTCCGCCAAATCCGGGTGTAATGCCGAGACCTACCTCGGGCTGACCGAATACGGCATTGTCAGAGCAAAGCCTGATGTCACAGCTCATGGAAATCTCACATCCGCCGCCGAGAGCAAAACCGTTAACTGCCGCAATTACGGGAATAGGGAAGGTTTCGATCATACGGAACACATCGTTTCCCTTCTTTCCGAAGGCTTCGCCTTCAGCCTTTGTAAGTGTGCTCATCTCTCCGATGTCTGC
>CAZCPW010000059.1:0-1156 GCA_964499925.1 uncultured Lachnospiraceae bacterium | reverse complement strand
ATTAATCACGCTTTACGATTGTAGCGCAACCCATGCCGCCGCCTATGCAGAGAGTGGCAAGACCGGTCTTTGCGTCCTTTGCTTCCATCTCGTGAAGAAGGGTAACAAGGATACGGCATCCTGAAGCTCCTACGGGGTGTCCGAGTGCAATAGCACCGCCGTTAGGATTGAGCTGCTTGTCAACATCGATGCCAAGGTCCTTACCTACTGCAACGGACTGAGCTGCGAATGCTTCGTTTGCTTCAATGATGTCGAAGTCTTCAATCTTCATATCAGCCTTAGCCATTGCCTTCTTGGTAGCGGCTACAGGTCCGATACCCATGATTGAAGGATCAACGCCTGCAAGAGCACCGCATACGAAGGTAGCCATAGGCTTAACGCCAAGTTCTTTGGCCTTTTCTTCGCTCATGACAACAACTGCAGCAGCACCGTCGTTGATACCCGAAGCATTACCTGCGGTAACGAATCCGTCGGGGTTAATGGTACGAAGCTTTGCAAGTCCTTCCATTGTCGAACCCGGACGAGGGCCTTCATCTGTATCGAATACTATGGTTTCTTTCTTTTTCTTTACTTCAACAGGAACGATTTCTTTCTTGAATGCACCGTTCTCAATAGCCTTGCAAGCCTTCTGCTGGCTCTTAAGAGCGAACTCATCGAGCTCTTCACGGGTTAAGTTCCACTGACGTGCGATATTGTCTGCGGTTGTAATCATATGATAATCATTGAAAGCATCCCAAAGAGCATCCTTAATCATGCAGTCAACAAGTACGCCGTTGTTCATCCTGTAACCGTAACGTCCCTGAGGAATAGCATAAGGAGCCATGGACATATTCTCCATACCGCCTGCAACAACAACATCTGCATCTCCTGCCATAATCATCTGTGCAGCCTGGTTAACTGCGTTAAGACCTGAACCGCATACGACGTTCATGGTAACTGCGGGAACTTCAATGGGAAGTCCTGCCTTTATGGATGCCTGACGTGCAACGTTCTGGCCGAGGCCTGCCTGGATGACACAGCCCATATATACCTGATCGACATTCTCGGGCTTGATGCCTGCACGCTTAACTGCTTCTTTAATAACAATTGCACCGAGCTCTGCAGCCGGAGTTGTTGAAAGTGTACCGCCCATTGTACCGATTGCAGTACGACATGC
>CAZCPW010000058.1:0-6997 GCA_964499925.1 uncultured Lachnospiraceae bacterium | reverse complement strand
AATTGACTTAAGCTTTGATTTGTCAAGAGGAAGCAGGTTGTCCTTATTTTTAAGCAGCACCATGCATCTCTTTGAAGCTTCCAAATTCAATGCATGCATAGCCTTATCGTCCACAACATTATAGGGAATGTCGTCAAATTTCGTCTCATCGCCCATTATACCGAGCTTAAATCTGGTGGTGAAAAGATTGGTCAGAGCTTCATCCAGTCTTGTTTCCGGCACCATTCCCTTTTCAACTGCCTCCTTCAGATAAAGAAAAAGTTCGCCGCAGTTTAGGTCGCATCCGTTGTTCATAGCCATGCTCACGGATTCAATAGGTGAATTTGTGACATGATGACCCTCATGAAGATCCTTTATAGCCCAGCAATCGCTCGTTACGTGGCCTTCAAAGCCCCACTCATCGCGCAGTATATCCTTTAAAAGTGTCTTTGAACCGCAGCAGGGCTCGCCGTTTGTGCGGTTGTAAGCACCCATCACGGTCTCAACCTTTGCTTCCGTCACAAGTGCCTTAAACGCAGGCAGATATGTCTCGCGAAGATCCTGCTTTGAAGCTACCGCATTAAATTCATGTCTTAAGTCTTCGGGACCGGAATGAACGGCATAGTGTTTTGCACAGGCTGCTGCCTTTAAATGATCCTCATCATGTCCCTGAATACCCTCTACAAAGCGAACCCCGAGCCTTGAGGTCAGATACGGATCCTCACCGTAGGTCTCATGACCTCTTCCCCAGCGGGGATCCCTGAAAATATTTACATTGGGTGCCCAGAAAGTAAGCCCTTTGTAAATATCCCTGTCTTCGCGCCTTGACTGCATGTTGTACTTGGCTCTTGCCTCCGTCGAAACGGCATCGCCGATTTGCTCCATAAGGTCCTCGTCAAAAATCGCAGCAAGTCCTATCGCCTGAGGAAAAACAGTGGCAATTCCCGCTCTTGCAACGCCGTGGAGAGCTTCGTTCCACCAGTTGTATTTCTTCACGCCAAGCCTGTCTATCGAACTTGCGTGATGGATGACCTGAGATACCTTTTCGTCAAGCGTCATCTGCTTAACCAGATTTTCAGCCTGTTCTCTGTACTCCGAAAGTTTCTTTTTATTGTCCTTTAATTCCATTTTTCTTTATCCTTTCCTGCCTTTTATGCTTAAATTCATCCCAAAATAGCTTTCGGGCGGTGTTTCCCTGTATAAAGAAAGCTTTTCAAACACAAGTCCGGGATCTATGAGAGAAACCGTAATCTCATTGACCCCCTGTATAAGCGAAACCTTGCCCCTGACCGTGTGTCTGTGATTTAAGGCTCCGTCTGCCCAGGTCTTGTCCGACCACTCGCCGGCTTTGTAGCTCTTATCCACAACATCGTATGCAGAAAGAACGCCGTTTGCCTCAACAGAAAATCTTAAAAGATTGTCGCTTGTCAATGGATTTGTCGGCGCAAAGTCCGCTTCAAAGGTGTACTCATTGGCTTCCTTTACGTAAAGCCTGTATGTAAGCGACGGCACCTTGCCTTTGTAGCTGTCTGCTATAGGGAAGGCTTTCATACCGCTTCCGAACACGCCGTAATTCTTTAATTCTATAAGCTTTATTCCCTTAGGCTCGGTTTTTAAAGCATAATCCGACGCCATTAACGAAAAGCCGTAGGGTGTCTCATAAAACGCATCTTCCGTGGCTTCGTTGAGACAAGCCGTAAAGTCTATCGCAACTGTTGTTTCTCCGTCGGTTATGTAGGCGCTCGTCTTAACGGTTTCCGCCGTAAGTTTCTTTTCCTTCAAGTAAAAAGAAAGTAATCTCGAATCCTCGAACTCAAGCTCGGTATCCGATGCCTCCACGAAAGAATCCTCGTCAAGCTTAACCTTCACATGAAGTTTCCCAATCCCGTTGTTTGAAAGTCTTATGTGAACGCCGTCAACACCGGCGTATTCAAAATCTCTTATCTCAATTCGCTGACATGGGCCGAAGACCTTGTGGTAAACTTTTTCATCGTCTACACGTGACACATAAAGCCTCGGCTTGTCAAAGGGCTCCACGTAAACCTTTAAAGGATATTTTGCTCCGTCCTCGTTCCAGCTCGTAAACCCTACATGTGCCTCAAGCTCATGCCCCTTCCACTTGCCGTCTTTAAACGACGCCCATTCTTCCTTCAGGCACTTGTCCTCCGAAATCATACGTCCGGTCAGATCCGCGTATTTATTGGCTTCTTTTAAGTCCTGACGTGCAAAAAGAAGGTTTTTCGCAGCATACATATGCATCTTTACAAGCGTTACCAAGGCTCTTGTCTGAAAACCCGAAAGTGAATACCATGCCTCAAACTGCTTCGGATTAAGGTTACTTTCGAATTTGTGCATCTTTTCTTCGAGTTCAAAGGCCCTGCAGAAAATCCTGCCCGTTTCATCAAAATGAGTGACGGAATATGTCGAAGGATTTAAAGCTTCCGGACGTCTGAATCCCGCAAGATTAACCGTTTCCGTAAGTATCTCCGCAGCCATCTTGATCTCTTCGGACCGTAACGAGTGTGAAAAATGTAAATCTATGACATCCTTTGTATATTCAAAGGTAGTATTCGGAGCACTTGACCCGTACTTTTCAAAGTCATAAGCAAGGCTTAAAAAGTACGAAAGCGGAAATTCATTGTGCTTTAAGTCGCCGACATTACATACCCAGACCTCTCGCACGCCCTTATCGTAAGCCATCGACATCTGTTCCCACATGACGGGAAGCGGACTTGAATTTATCCACTCGTATGAAATGGGAGCGCCGTGATAATCCACATGATAATACATTCCGAAGCCTGCCTTGTGCCCAGCAAGCTTACCTTCCGGAAGTGTGCGAAGATATCCGTAATTGTCATCGCAAAGCATGAGAGTTACGTCTTCAAGCTCCTCGAAGTCTGTGAGCCCTTCGGTTTCTTGATCCCCATAAAAGAAAGGCTCGACCTCTTTATATAAAGCAAGAATCTTCGGAAATTTCTTGTTAAACTTCTCCTCTGCCTTCTTAATAAGCCTGTTCTGACAGGTGATTACATCCTTTAATAAATCAATATTGTCTTTTAGTGTTGCCTCTTCTCCGAGTATCTTTGAATCGGCCTCGCCACGCATTCCGACGGTCACCATCGTATCAAAGCATCCGCGTTCCATAAGGGAATCTTCCCAAAAACGCGTGATTCCCTCGCGATTTGACCTAAAATTCCAGGCATCACCGTAGATACTGTCCTTACCGCGCACCTTCGAATATTCCTCACCGGCACGAAGGCAGGGCTCGTGATGAGAATTACCCACCGTAATTCCGTACTCCGTTGCAAGCTTATAATTTTCAAGTCCCGGCCCGTCAAGTGCAAAAGAGCTCGACCACATTGCCGGCCACAAATAATTTCCCTTAAGCCTCAGTAAGAGTTCAAAGACCTTATCGTACATTTCCGCCGTAAAGCCTTTGAATTTATCAAAGGTCCAAGTCCCGAAGCAGGGCCATTCGTCATTAATAAACAAACCTCTGTACTTGACGCTCGGTTCCTTCGAGGGTTTAAAATCTATGTCAATTTCAAGTTCTTTCTTTTTCGGCACATACGAATCCGCCCAGTATTTAAAGGGCGAGACGCCAAAAGCTTCGGAAAGCGAGAAAAGGCCGTAAATCGCGCCGAGTTTGTCAGACCCGGAAACAATCAGAGTGTTTTTAAGCAGAGTATACTTGTAGACTTCTCTCTTTCCGTCTATATCTGCCAAATCAAGAGATTCCTCTTTCTCAAGGCTTGAAAGTACCGCGCTGCTCCCCTTTATACCCGCAAAAATCTTAAACGGAGCATTTTCGTATAGGGGATCGGCTGTTTCATTAACCGTCTTTTCTTCGCCCGTAATGTCCGTATAGTCCGAAAGTACTTTTTCAATTACACGTCTGACCCCTGAATCCGCGTCAAAATCGCAATAAAATTCTGTTGTGACTTCCTTTGAAAAAAGCTTAATTGTCGCCATTTTCTTTCCTTCTCCCACACACTTTCACCTTCATACTAAACTAAACACCGAAATAAAACTTATCACTAAATGTTTTTAATTTATCAAATCTTGCGGTTTTTCGTGACAGTTGCTACTATTGTGTTCATGGAGAAAGAAAAAATCATACTCCCCAAGGCTTTTACCAAAGAAATGGAAGAAATACTCGGGGATGAGCTTGAAGATTTTATAAATTCATATAACAATCCGCCTTACACCGGCTTACGAAGAAATCCCCTGAAATCGTCAAAGGATCACTTTGAAGCCGCCATGCCTTTTAACCTGACCCCCGTTTCCTGGGCGGCTGAGGGTTATTACTACAATGCAGATGACCGCCCGGGTAGAACCGTGTTCCACGAAGCGGGTGCTTTTTACATTCAGGAGCCAAGCGCCATGTCCGCGGTTTCGCTTCTTGACCCTCTTCCCGGTGACTTCGTACTCGATCTCTGCGCGGCTCCCGGAGGCAAGTCAACCCAGATTGCAGGCAGGCTGCAGGGCAAGGGGTTACTTGTTTCAAATGAAATCATCAAGGATAGGGCTAAGATTCTTTCTTCAAATATTGAAAGACTCGGTGTCAGGAACGCCTGCGTGCTGAATGAAACACCCGAAAGGCTTTCCGCTGTCTTTAACCGTTTCTTCGATAAGATTTTAGTTGACGCCCCCTGTTCGGGTGAGGGCATGTTTAAAAAAGAGCCCAACGCCCTTATTGAGTGGAGTCCGGAAAACGTAATCAAATGCCACGAGCGGCAGCTTTCGATACTTGAAAATACCTCCTCCATGCTTAAGCCGGGCGGAGTTTTGGTCTACTCTACCTGTACTTTCAATGCTCTTGAAAATGAAAAAACAATTGAAGAATTTTTGCAAATCCACCCCGAATTCACCTTGGAAAAGAGTCTTCGCATCTGGCCTCACAAGGATAAAGGAGAAGGTCACTTTGCGGCAAGGCTCGTCAAATCGGGTGAAAGTGACGTGACCTGCAAACCGCAATCTGCCAATTCTAAAATAAAATCATCCGTCTTAAAAGATTTTCTCGAAAAGGAAGTCGGAATAAAAAAAGAATCCGTTGATGCTCTTTTTGACAGCAAAGTCATCTCCGAATTCGGTGATAATATTTACCTCACGTCCGCATACCTTCCAAAGCTTTCCGGCTTAAAGGTCGAAAGGGCCGGGCTTCTTGCTGCGGAAAACAAAAAGAACCGTTTTGAGCCCTCACATTCCCTTGCCCTTTCCTTAAATCCGGAAGATGTAAGCAGGGTATATGAGTTAACCGACGAAGAAGCCTTAAGATACATAAAGGGTGAAACCATAGCCTGTGAGCCTTCGCTTAAGGGTTGGGTGCTCATGAGTGTTAGAGGCTTTTCGATAGGCTTCGGCAAAGCTTCAAACGGAATCATCAAAAATCATTATCCGAAGGGATTGAGGAAATAAAGCACATATGGAAAAGCGGAAGAGACAGCAATTATCTCCTCCGCTTTTTATCATCGTCAAGAATCATATGATGTTGGGTTCAAAAGGTATTTTGACCCCAACTGATACCGGATTTCTAATCCATCTTTATAATATAGAAATCATCAAAGGTTCCCCATGCGCCTGCGCCCAGGGAAAGTTCAACTCCCAGCGTAAGCGATCCGTCGGTAACCTCTACGTTTAATATCTGAACCTCTCTCCAGTTTGCCCAAGTCGTAACCGTAAAGTCTTTTTCATAGGTGTTTGAGCCTGCGGTCACATAAAGCTTTTCGGTTTCAACCGTTCCGCTGTCTCCGCCCTGTGCAAGCATTCCGACAGCATAGGTGCCGTTTTCAAGTCCTTCAACCGTTCTGTAAAACTTTCCCTTTACAACTCCGCTGTCCCAGTAGTGGATCGCATATTCGCCGGTATAGGCATCATCCGACTTCTTCTGAAAATCAAAAGGTCCGTCTAAGGTCCATGCTGCCTGGTTTCCCTGCTCAAAGCTGTAATCGGGCATAAGGTTGTCGCCTTCCACCATGACTGCTTCCTCGGAATCGTCTTCTTCCGGTGTAAAGGTAATCTCCCGGTAGGTATAATTTCCGGGCTCTCCGTAACCTGTTGATAAATACTTAAATACGTTTAAAGATGGAAGTGCGTTTCCGTCGTAATCAAACATTGCCTGATTGTCCCAGGCACATCCTCCGTAATACTTTCCGGCATCATTGGGGTCATAAGCCGATGCGTAGCTCGTAGCCCAGCCGGAACCCTGCTCCCAGGTTGACGAGTCAACGGGAATCCATGCGGGCTCCCAGTAGAAATAACCGATACCGCCTACCAGTGAAACTGCGGCACACACATCTCTTACCTCTGCCGCCTGTCCCTGTACGGATGCGGGATAACCTTCACATACATCGTCGCTTCCTACGCTGTTTGCATTTCCGTCTCCGTCGCCTTCATCAAACATATAGGCATTTTCGACGCACATCGCATCATATCCGAACTTTGTCTTTACCGTATTAATAACGGACATAAGGTTCGTAAGCCCTTCATGCCAATAAGGATAGTAGGAAAGTCCGACTATATCAACCTTTGCATCCAAGGCTTGCAGCTTCTTAAGATTATTGTAGATGGGACCGGGAGTCTCGACATTTGTAAAATGAACAACTGTCTTAATGTCCGAATTAACTGACTTAACAGCCTCGCATCCCTTTGCAACCAGGCTTGCTATATTGCTCCAATCGGTCTCACCGGCCATGCCGTTGTTTATCTCGTTTCCGACCTGCACCATTCCGACATCGGCACCTTGTGAAATGATATAGTTCAAAGCTTCAACCGTATAATCGTAAAGAGCGGTTTCTTTTTCCGTAAGAGACATTCCGTCCCAAGCCTTCGGTACAAACTGCTTTGAAGGATCTGCCCAGAAGTCCGAATAATGGAAATCAACCAGCATCTTCATGCCGTACTCGGCCGCTCTCTTTCCTATTTCGGCTGCAGACTTATAATCGCAATTTCCTCCGCCGTAGCCGTTTCCGTCTTCATCGTAAGGATCGTTCCAAACTCTTACACGAATGTAATTGAC
>CAZCPW010000057.1:0-7041 GCA_964499925.1 uncultured Lachnospiraceae bacterium | reverse complement strand
GCACCGAAAATACCGACTCAAAGCTCATGAGCAGGGATGCAATCGACGGCTTTATGTGCCTCTGTCCTACCATCTGAAGCGTGTAGGCAACGCCGCTTGAAAAAATACCGGCATAAAGAATGGGAATCGCGCAGTCAACGAAATTGCTCATAGCCGGCTTTTCCATAATCATCGGAACGAGGCTCAAAACACCTACCACGAAGAACTGAATGCAGGAAAGCTTGAGCGGGTCCTTGTCAGGTGCGAACTTGGCACAGGCAAGTATCTGGAATGCAAAAAGAACGGCACACGCAAAGAGCCACAGGTCTCCCGCCTGAATCGAAACGCTTCCGTCTATGCAGAGGAAGTAAAGTCCCACAACGCCGAGTGCCACGCTGATCCAAACCGTCTTTGCGGGTTTCTTTTTAAGAAAGAGAGAGAAAACAGGTACGAGCACGATATAAAGAGCCGTGATAAAACCGGCCTTCCCGGCTGCCGTATCGATTAAGCCAATCTGCTGTGTACTCGAAGCGAGAAACAAAAATATACCGCACACAATACCGCCCATCCAAAGTTTTTTGTCATTCCAGGGTGTTTCGACGCCTTCTTTTTTGTCTCTTATGAAAATTAAGGGAAGCAAAACTATCGAACCCATGAAATTTCTGACTCCGTTAAACGAAAAGGGCCCCAGATAATCCATACCCGCGCTCTGCGCCACAAAGGCAACGCCCCATATAAAGGCTCCGAGCAAGAGTAAAAGACTGTACTTGATGTTTGATTTCATAAATAAAAAACTCCAGAAAAAATAATGATTTTTCGTAATGACGGTAAGTAATTGTCATACCGAATCGCCCCGGGTCAAAGCCTTTCCCGTAAGCAGGTTTGCTTGAAAAGCTTCGCGCTTCACAGCTTCTGTTTCATTTTAACAAATAGGTATCGGAAAACAAGAGGAATTTACACGCAAAAATACCGACCGCGTAGCGATCGGTATTTTTATAGGAGAGACATGATAAAAGAAGAGTAATTAATTCACAACTTTTATTTGCAAGCTAAGCTTACCGCTCTTCAATTAATGGGTTATTAACATGATTTTATTCAACCCCACGCACTTCAACGCGCTCTACATATTCTTGCAGCAAATCTCTGAAAGCACACATTTCTTCGTAACTGTATGACGTAAAGCCCGGACTTATAACCCTGTCGGAATCGACATAGCCCTGCAGGAAATATTTCTTTGCACCCTTTAAAAGCTCTCCGATCTTTAAAAAATCCTCCTTACCGTGAAGTTCCCTTACCACGGTGGTACGAAATTCATAATCGATGCCGGATTTCTTTATCAGCTCAACACTCTCTTTGATCCTGTCTGTATCAAGCTTAACCCCCGCCACCTTTTCATAAGAAGAAAGCGGAGCCTTGATATCCATCGCCACATAATCAAGAAGTTCTTTTTCCATGAGATTCTTAAGAACTTCCGGTCTGTATCCGTTTGTATCAAGCTTTACAAGAAGCCCTGTCTCCCTGCATTTAATGATAAAGTCCTCAAGGTCCGGCTGAAGAGTCGGTTCGCCTCCGCTGATGCATATTCCCTTGGTGATTCCTTTTCTTTTTCGAAGATGTGCAAAAATCTCCTCTTCCGGAATAACCGGCTGACTGTTAGGATTGAGCACGAGGTCCGAATTCTGACAGTAGGGGCACCTGAAGTTACAGAAGCCCGTGAAAATCGTACAGCCCACGATTCCCGGATAATCAAGAAGTGTTGTTTTATTAAAGCCGTGAATCTGCATTTGTATTTACCTCATAAAAAACTTATAATAAATTTTACCACTTTAATAAGGAATTTACATGAAAATAGTATTATCGGAAGATGAAAGATATATGAAGCTTGCCCTCAAAGAGGCGATGAAGGCCTACAAGCTCGGCGAGGTGCCGATTGGGGCGGTTATCGTGTATGAAGGAAAGGTCATCGGACGCGGTTACAACAGGCGAAACACCGACAAGACAACCCTTGCCCATGCCGAAATCACCGCCATTAAAAAGGCTTCGAAGGTAATAGGTGATTGGCGGCTTGAAGGCTGCACTCTTTATGTGACTTTGGAGCCCTGCCAGATGTGCGCGGGAGCCATCATTCAGGCGCGAATCGACCGTGTCGTCATGGGAAGCATGAATCCCAAGGCCGGATGCGGAGGGTCGATACTCAATATTTTGGAACACGACGCCTTCAACCACCAGGCAATTGTCGAAAGAGGGGTCCTTAAGGACGAATGCTCTGCCATACTCACCCGTTTCTTCAAGGAGCTTCGTGTCAGGAACAAGCTTGAAAAAGTTAAAAGAAATGCTACATCAGACAAAAGTGTGTAATTTAAAGGAGAAAGAAAATGCCCGATTTTATTTACATTCCCGAAGAGGAAGTTTTACAGGATCAGCTCATCTGTTCCATGACAGACAATATGATGGGTTTTTCGGAGGAAGAAAAATCCAATTTAAGCAAAGCACTCAAAAATCTCTTTAAAATCTATCATGAAGCAGCTGACGATAATTACAAAGTAGCCTATGACAGTGAGGATGCACTGAAAGCGTTTGACAAGCTGATTGGTCGTTACGGAGAATCCTACGCAGGGATGAACGGCAACAGCATTCGCAAGAAAATTGCCAATATCTGGTTTATGCTTACCTGCTACGGCTTCAGCTGCCCCGATACCGAAAAAACTTTAGCCGGACTTCAACAGTTCAGTTTGGGATTCGTCGGTGAGACAAGAGACAATTATGAGTCGCTCTACAATTTTAAATTCGACTTTCTTTTTGTTTCCTATGCTTTCAAGTGGGAATTCGAAATAATTGACCAATCCATTGCTTCTTTAGGTCTTATCTACTCCCAGCTTGGTGATGCAGGATATCTTACGGATCACACCGCAAAAGAAATAGCGGGAACCGTATCCGGCATTGAATCGGCTCTCGAAGGTGCAGATGCCAAACTTGACGGGTTATCTGCATACAGGAACGCAATTTCCGACTATGAAGAAAAGCTTAACATTCCGAAGTCTTCTGTCAGAGAGCAATACGAAGAGTTCAAAGGTATGTTTGACAGTCAGACGGAGCGCTTTAACAAGGATTATAACCGTGATTTAAAGGAAGCAATTATTGCCCGTCAAAGACATCATCGCGATGAACTTATAATTCGCCATGCAGATCTGCTGGACGTCTGCATGAAAATTCCCAAGAACCTTAACGCACTTTTAAATCCGGACATGGGCGATAAGATTGACTTAAAGTTCATCGAATCCTTAAACGAAACGTTGTCCGACTTCAAAACAGATATGCACTACCGCCTGTTGAAAGCAAATGACAACCTTTCCGATATGCTTAAGCTGATAAACAGCGAAGACGAAGCCGATGCAATGGGCAAAAAGACTATGGACTCGGCAAAAGAAACTCTTAGGGAATACGAAGAGCTTTTAGAACGTGCAAACCGAGAAGCAAACGAACTCTTAGATATATACGAGAATAAGGATAAAAAGAAAGAACCTGCAAAAGATGTGGACGAAATAGAATTAGCCGAAGAAGGCTGGTCTTATGCCTCGTTCATCAGGCAGCCTAAAAAAAATGAACTCAATGTGGATGATTTCAACTTCTTTTGCGGTCTGTCAAATCAACTTGACACGGAAATGAACCATTTTGAGACTCACTGGCAAGACAGTCTCCTGCCCTCCAAAAATTTACAAGATTTCGTATATGTTTACGGCAAAACAACGGAACTCTGCAAAAAAGTTCCGGACGAAGAGAAGAAGGAAAATGTCAGAGGCGGTTTGGATAACTTTATGTCGGAGACCTTCGATACTCTGTCCGGGATATCCCAAAATGTCAGGCAGAAATACTCCTGCCAGGACAGGAGAAAGGAATTTTTCGAAGTTTCCGAAGTCATCAAAGACACCAAGAATCGCGGTCTGTTTGCAAACCATGATCTGTTTAATGATATGACAGCCGCCCTTGACAGGTATAAAGAAGCCTTTTCCAAGGTAAGCAGCCACCGTGAAGAAGACCTCCGAAAGATAGCCCAGGATACAAAGAAAGCATGCCTCGTATACCTAAACAAACACCTGGGAAGTGACATAAACAACCAGACAATCGGAGGGCAGGTTACAACCGACGGAGCCATCAGAAAGCAGGCCGTTGTCAGAATGCTGGAGCTTATGACTCGGCTTCCCGAATTTACAAAACAAGACGTGCCTGCAGACACAGCCGATTTGAAGGTTGGTTTTAAAGATCTTAACTTTTATCAGCTTAGGAAATCTCTTGCGGAGAACTCCGGCACAAAGCAGGGCACAGCCGACGAAAGAAGTTACGGAGATTTAAACAAGGCGAAAGCCGCAAAAAATGCGGGAAGAAAACTATAAAATAAATGTGTAATCAGTAAAGGAGAAAGAAAAATGCCAAAACCGGTCTTTATTCCCAAAGAAGAAAACCTGCAAACTCTGTTAATAAATTCCTTCATCAATCACCTGATGGGATTTTCAGAAGAAGAAAAAAATAATTTAACAGACATACTCAAAGTATTACTGAAGAATTTCCATGAAACAAGCATCGATGACTATAAAGCAAGCCCCGAATGCATAACGGCTCTCCACGCATTTGACAGTTACTTGGGACGCATCCATTCTTACTACGACATAATGCACGGAGAAGATATCAGGGCAGAAATAGCTAACAAATGGCGGCTGCTGTGCTGCTATGAAATGAGCTGCCCGGATAACCAAAAAACGAAAAAAGGTCTTGAACAATTTAATGCAAGCTTCAAAGGCAGTAATAAGGAAGACTATGATAAATTGTATGATAATAAATCCGAATTTATGATTGATTCCTATGCATATAAGGGAAATGCCCTTGCATTTGAGTCTGCCGCAGGCAGTTGTTTTTCTTTCTATAGGAGATTGGGAAACGGCTATCCGTCTTCAGTCGAAGTAGATAAATTGGAGGAAATCGCCAATAATCTTGAAAACGCCATTTCAGACGAGAAATTTCTATATGATTTACTGAAAGAATACGTAAAGGAAATCAACGAGTGTGAAGAAGATTTGGAACTTCCGAAGTCCCAGGTAAAACAGGAGCTCGATGATCTTAAAGAAGAATTTAACAATTCAAGAAAGCTGGAATACGACGAGAAAACCCAAAAGCTCAGAGATAATATTTTGTATCATCACCCCCAAAGCGTTCCCGCCCTTTCTGAGCGTCTTGAAGAATTGCAGGAATTCTATAATGACATAAACAAAAAATTCGAATCGCTTGACGATCCCGATGCACCGGAAAAGATTGATATGGATTCAATCAGTCCATTAAAAGACCGTTTGTCCGAATTTAAAAACGATATGGACTACCGTATACTCAAGGCAGGTGACAGCATCTTTAAAAACCTCGGACTTGACACTGAAGAATTCGGATACAGCTCGGATTTTAAGGGAATCATTGACTCCGCAAAGGAAGGGATTTCGAATTACGAAAAGCTTTTAGAGCTTGCAACGCAAAAAGAAAAGGATTTAAGACTTAAAATAAAAAATCCGGACGCATTCAAGCAGGACAAGGAAGATCCTGAGATTGTTAATCGTAAGGAAAGTGACTTGGCTGACGAAGAATCCGAAGGAAACCACGATGAATCCGTAGATAACATTGACAACTCAAACGACGAATCCTATGATCTCGGCATCCATTTGAGCAATACCCTTGATGAGGAAGATCGTATATGTAAATTCGGTCCCATCGAGGACGACAAAATTAAACCGAACGATGAACCTGAAGCAATCAACCCCCTTGATGATTCTCCTGATAACGATGATGAGTCAAAATTTGAAGACAGCGATCTTTATGGCGCACATATCGGTGAGATAGACAACGAGGATGAGAACTCCGAAGAGGAGGAGAACCCCCTTCAGGATGAGGTAGAGTTAAGATTTGAGAGATATTGGGATAACCTTACAAATGCTCTCCGGTCCGAGATAATGGATTTCAATGATAACCGTAAAAACACTCTCCTTCCCTTAGATAAACTCGCCGATCTTACAAAATGCCACGAAAGGAGCGAGGAAGTATTACTCCTTAAGGGAGTTTCGGCGGAATATAGAGAACCGAGACGAATCAATCGTAATGATGTTGTCAGTGAAACTTACGATACACTTTCCGACTTAATCAATGATTCCGGAATTGAAAATTCCTATCACGATAAGCGAAAGGAATTTTTCGAGGTATGCGATGTTATAATGGACACCAAAGACCGCGGTCTGTTTGCAAACCATGACCTGTTTAACAATATGACCGCTCAACTTGAACGATATAAAGCAACATTTTCCAATGCAGGCGCTTATCAGGAAAAAGCGCTCAGGGAAATAGCTCAGGACACAAAGAAAGCATGCCTTCTGTACTTAAACAAGCACCTCGGAAGTGACAAAAACAACCAGGCAATCGGCGGACAGGGTACGACCGACGGAATTGTCAGAAAGCAGGCAGTTGTCAGAATGCTTGAGCTTATGACTCAGCTTCCCGAATTTACAAAGCAGGACGTTCCTGCAGACACGGCCAATTTGAAGGTTAGCTTTAAAGATCTTAACTTTAATCAACTTAAGAATTCTTTGGCAGCAAAATCCGGCACCGGAGAAGGCACGCTTGAAGAAAGAAGCTATGGTGACTTAAACAAAGCCAAAGCTGCAAAAGCTGCAAAAAACGGAGGAAGAAAGCTTTAAATCATCGTTCTGATTATTGACACCTCCGGTTCTTTGGTCTTATAATGTCAAGGTCGCGGAATTACCGCGTACCCGGAGATGTATCGAAGCGGTCATAACGGGCCTGACTCGAAATCAGGTAGCCCATTTATGGGCTCGTGGGTTCGAATCCCACCGTCTCCGCAACCCCGTAAGCCTTTTGGTTTACGGGGTTTTTGTTACCCCATATACAAGATTTTATGGTAAAATGAAAAATGGTTTGCAGCTATACAAATCAACACTGCAAGTTAAGAAAGAAGCATGAAATGAAAAAGCCGTTAAGTTTTTATTTTTCTTTATGGGCAGCAAAGCTCTTGCG
>CAZCPW010000056.1:0-7158 GCA_964499925.1 uncultured Lachnospiraceae bacterium | reverse complement strand
AACCTTGGCTTTCCGTTCACCCTTAGCTTCCATGGTATAGGCTTCTTTAACCGTGGCTCTCTTTACCTGGTCGTGAGGCGGATTCCAGGCTTTTAGCTCTTCAAGGGCTTTCCTTGAATCCACCGATGCATCGACTATGTATGCCTTGCAGCTTCCGAAATCTCTTATGTGGCGCGCAAGCATTCTGGTATCGACACCCTCAACTCCGACTATATTAAACTTTTCCATGACCTCCGAAAGTGTCTTGGTGCATCTGAAGTTTGAAGGTTCATCGCAGTATTCGCCCACCACAAGTCCGGAAATCGAAGGATTCTTTGACTCGTAATCGTCATCGCACATTCCGTAGTTTCCGATTAATGGATAGGTCATTACTACAGCCTGGTCGGTATAGGAAAGGTCGGATACGATTTCCTGATATCCTACCATCGAGGTATTCAAAACGATTTCCACCATCTTATTGGCTTTGGAACCGAAAGAATAACCCGTTACCTCCAAACCGTCTTCAAAAATAATTTTCTTTTTCAATTTTTCTTCCATTTGGTTTTCCTCTTTATACGGGATAATTTGCATCAAAGCAGGCTCTGCATATGGGAAGGTCCCCTGTCATCAAGGGTAAGTCGCTTATATCCATATACCCTAATGAGTCCGCTCCTATTTGTTTCTTTATTTCCTCAACCGAATACTCATTTGCGATGAGCTGTGAGTTGTCCGGCACGTCCGTGCCGTAGAAGCATGGGTGTAAAAAGGGAGGTGATGAAATTCTTACATGAACCTCTTTGGCTCCTGCCCTTCTCAACTCTCTTATCAGATTTTTAATGGTCGTACCTCTGACAATGGAGTCGTCAATCAGCACTACTCTCTTGTCCTTGACGACATCCTCTATTACCCTTAACTTCATCTGAACGGCACTGATTCTCTCTTGCTGCGTCGGCTTTATAAAGGTCCTTCCAACGTATGAATTCTTCGCAAAGGCAAGCTTAAAAGGAATCCCCGAGGCCTCGGAATAGCCTACCGCGGCGGTCAAGCCCGAATCCGGAACTCCCGTTACAACATCGGCTTCAATGGGATACCTCTTGAAGAGAGCCATACCGCCCTTGATACGGGCATCGTACACGCTTACCCCGTCAATCTTTGAATCAAGACGCGCAAAATAGATATATTCGAAGATGCAGTGTGCCTGTCTGTCTTCATGAAGAATCATCTTTGACTTGATGCCGTCTCTCGTGATGGTAACCATTTCACCCGGTTCAACGTCCCGGACGTAGTCCGCACCTACGGCTCTTAAAGCCGTGCTTTCCGAAGCACATACGTAGGTATTGTCAACTTGTCCCAAACACAAGGGTTTAAGACCCCAGGGGTCCCTAACGCATACAAGCTTCTGAGGACTCAGTATTAAAAGCGCGTAACCTCCGCGAAGCAGCTTTGCAACATTCTCCGTTGCTTCCTCAATTGAACCTGCCGTCATTCTTTCTTTGGCAATTCTGTATGCAATTACCTCCGAATCAGTCGTTCCGGAGAAAACCGCTCCCTCATCCTCAAGCTCTTTCCTGATGACATCGGCATTCGTAATGTTTCCGTTGTGTGCAAGGGCCAAGGTACCTTTTGAGTAATTTAAAAAAATGGGTTGAGCATTTTCCTCTATGCTACCTCCTGTAGTAGAATAGCGAACATGTCCAATCCCAATATTTCCACGTAATTTTTCAAGAATATCATTGTGAAAAACTTCACTCACGAGCCCCATTCCCTTATGGGAACTGATATTACCGATAGGCCCGCACGTATCACAAACAACAATACCTGCGGATTCCTGTCCCCTGTGCTGAAGGGCAGTTAATCCGTAATAAAGCCACTGTGCCGCCTTTATGTCTTCGGTGCTCCATACGCCGAAAACTCCGCATTCCTCATGGAGCTTATCAAACATTTCTTCCATCAACAATCTCCCAATGTGTTTCGCGCCAAACTGCGCATCCTCAAAAGTTTATACTAATGAATTTCAGTTGTCAATTGAAACTTTGAAGGATTGCGTGAGCAAAAATGCCGGACAATCCGTATCGTTTTCCTTATTGTTCCTGCCTGTCTCCGATAGACTCGACATCGTAAGGCGTAGACTGGTATACGTAATAATTGAGCCAGTTTGTATAAAGAAGCTGTCCCGTCGACCTCCAGTTTACTATAGGTTTCTTTGAAGGATCGTCATCCGGAAAATAATTACAGGGAATCTTTGGATTAAGACCCTTGTTTAAATCCCTGAAATATTCATTGGAAAGGGTATCCCAATCATACTCCGCATGAAGACCCACAAAGAATCTCCTGGAATCTTCGGACTTAACGATTGCCACACCTGCCTCGTCCGAATATGCCATAAGTTCGAGTCCCGGCGTATTCTCTATTTTTTCTTTCTCTATTCCCATCGCACGCGAATGAGGTGCATAAAAAACATCATCAAAGCCGCGGAACAACGGCGACGTAGGCTTTAAAACCCTGTGACTGTACACGCCCGAAAGCTTCTCTTCCCTGTCGAAGCGTTCAAGTCCGTAATAATAATACAAGGCGGCAAAGCAGGCCCAGCACAAAAAGAAAGAACAATGCACATGTGTCTTTGCCCAGTCAAAGATTTCGGTCATCTCTTTCCAATAAGCCACATCCTCAAATTTCACATAATCAAGAGGTGCACCCGTTATAATCATTCCGTCAAATTTGCGGTTCTTAACCTTGTCAAAGGTAGTGTAAAAAGAATCAAGGTGACTTGCATCAACATGCTTTGGGGTATAGGTCTGCGTCTGCAGAAGTTCGACATTAACCTGAAGGGGTGAATTTGAAAGCTTTCTTAAAAGCTGGGTTTCCGTCACCTCTTTATTGGGCATAAGATTCATAATAAGCACATTAAGCGGACGGATATCCTGATGCATCGCACGGTTCTCCGTCATTACAAAAATATTTTCGCTTTCCAAAATTGCCTGTGCCGGCAATGAATCCTGAATCTTTATTGGCATTTACTTTCTCCGTATTAAACTAAGTATTTATTTACAAAATCCTGTTCCGAAACAATCGGAATTCCGAGTTCTTTTGCAGTCTTGTTCTTGGATGAATTGGAAAGAAGGTCATTGTTGACTAACAAGAAGGTGTTCTTTGATACACTTCCCGCTAACTTTCCGCCGCGTTTCTCTATTTCAAGCTGTAAGTCCTTGCGGCTGTTATAAAGGTTTAACGATCCCGTTACAACAATCGTCTTCCCGTTAAGCTCGCCATCCGTTTTAATGCTTTCTGACTTTATCGTAAGGAATTTAAGCAGTCTTTCAAGCTCTTCTTTATTCCTGTCGTTTGCAAAATAACTTGAAAAAGAATCCGCTATGACATCTCCGACCCCGTCGACGTTTAAAAGATCTTCCTTTGTGGCATTCAGAACCGTTTCAAGGTCATTATTAAAAGCCCTACATATTACTTTAGCATTTGAAAGCCCCACATTCAATATTCCAAGTGCATATATGAGATTCGGAAGTGAAACCGTCCTGCTTTTTTCGATGCTCTCCATCAGATTGTCATATGATTTTTCACCGAAACCGTCTAAGAGGCAGATATCATCCTTATGCTCGTTTAGCCTGTAAATATCGGCATATTCTTTTATGTAACCCTCGTTTATGAAACGCTCAAGCGTTGCCTCGGAAATCCCGTCGATATTTAAGGCATCCCTGCTTACGAATAAAGAAAATTTCTTTATCTTCTTTGCCGGGCAATCCTTGTTTTCACAATAGAGGCTCTTAGCCTCCTTGATAATCCTGACTTTCGTAGGCCCGCCGCAGCAGGGGCATTTATCGGGAGGCATAATATTGTTTCCTTCCGTTAGATCCTTTGCAATCTGCGGGATGATCATATTTGCCTTATAAACTAATATTTCATCTCCGATTCCAAGCTTTAAATCTTCAATAACCGAAAGATTATGAACGCTTGCTCTTGAAACAGAGGTTCCCTCAAGTTCAACCGTATCGAATATTGCCACGGGATTTATAAGCCCCGTTCTTGACGGGCTCCACTCAATTTCCCTTAAAACCGTTTTTGCGGTTTCATCCTCCCATTTAAAAGCAATCGAATCTCTCGGAAACTTTGCGGTCATACCCAAAGACTCGCCGTACTTTATGTCGTTGTATGTAAGCACCAGCCCGTCGGAGGGAATTTCATAGGTCTGAATCGCCTTGGCGAACTCCCTGACTCTTTCGTGAATGTTATCCTTGTTTACTTTATAATATTTAACCGTCTCAAACCCAAGCGAACTTAAGAAATCAAACTGTTCGCTTCTATAGTCAAAGGTCTTATCGTCTGCATGGACGAGGGAAAAAGCAATAAGCCTTACATGCCTTGATGCCGTAACGGCACTGTTAAGCTGGCGCACCGATCCGGAGCATAAATTTCTCGGATTTTTGTATTTTTCTTCCGCATCCTCTATCGTTTCGTTAACCTTTTCAAAGTCCGGATATGAAATTACCGCCTCTCCCCTTATGATAAGCTTCCCCTTAAAGGAAATCTTCACGGGAAGGTTAGTGAATGTCCTTGCATTTTGAGTGATTACCTCGCCGACAAGTCCGTTTCCTCTGGTGACTGCCTTGACTAAACTTCCGTTCTCGTAGGTAAGTACAATCGTGAGTCCGTCAAGCTTCCAGCTTAAGACACCTTCTTTTTCACCCAAGAAAGACGCAAGTTCATCTGCTGACTTCGTCTTGGATAAAGAAAGCATGGGCTTTTCATGGGTCTCTTTAGGTAAAAAGTCCGCAGACTCAAATCCGACTTTCTGAGTCGGGGAATTTGATAAGACTATGCCCGTCTTAGCTTCAAGATTTAAAAGTTCATCGTAAAGAGCGTCATATTCGAAGTTCGACATTATCTCTTCGTCTTTTTTGTAGTAACTTTCACTCGCTTTATTTAATATGCTTATCAGTTCAAGCATCCTTGAATTCGCATCTGCCATCTTTTGCTCCCCGCAAAAATCCCGTACCGATATTTGTTTAGATTACCTAAAACCGCACATTGAAAATGCTCTCGGAATTAACCCTTTACTTTAATCCAACGGCATTTCTGAGCTTCTTTACCTCTTCGTCCGACAGTTTCCTGTATTCACCGGGATTTAACCTTCCTATCGTGACATTGACAACCCTTACACGCTTAAGCGAAATAACCTTGGCGTCAAGTGCCTCGCACATACGCCTTATTTCACGGTTAAGTCCCTCGGTAAGTACGATTGAAAAGGTATCGTGCGAAATCTTTTTTACCTGACATTTTCTGGTCGTACGCTTAAGTGCCGGCAAATATACTCCGTTTGAAAGCTTGTCCAAAAATTCCTGATAAACAGGTTTATTAATCTTCACCACATATTCTTTTTCATGGGCGTTTTCGCCCTTCATCATTGCCTGAATCAGATTCCCGTCGTTTGTAAGAAGTAAAAGACCCTCCGAATCCTTATCAAGTCTTCCGGCATAAGTGACCCTTTCTTTGTACCTTACAACATCCTTTAACGTGAGCTCCGCGTGCTCGTCTCTCTCCGTGCAGGTAACCCCGACGGGCTTGTAAAAAGCAAGGACGGTGCACTCGGTATTGGCTTTGATGAGCTTGGCACCGACCTTAACGGAATCTCCGTCAAAAACCCTGTCTCCCGGCTCTGCAGCGCGCCCGTTAAGAGTAACCTTTCCGCTTTCAATAAGCTTATCCGCATCCCGCCTTGAGGCAATTCCCGCCATGGCTATGTATTTATTTATCCTTATTCCCTGTTCCTCTGACATATATCCCTCTTTTATATATAGGAGATTGCGAAGCAATTTCCTTTATGGTAAAAAAGAGGCTTTTTACAGCCTCTTTTAAAAATTAAATCTTTGTCCCAAATCTTATTTACTGAGTCAGATATTCGGCCATTACATATCCTACCTGACCGTCATATTTAATCTTGGCCCACTCGCCTGAAATCTCGATGATCTCAACAATCGTATCCTTTGTAAGTACTCCGAGCTTTGAAGATTCGGCCGATGCCTCGCTTCGAACATTTAAAGAGCCCGTATTTACAACTCCCGTTGTACTCGTTTCGTACTGGCTTGCATCCTCAACATCTACGAGATATTCGGAACTGATATAAGCCTCGGAGCCGTCATAATTAATCTTGGTCCAACCGTTTGCCATCTTCTCAATCAGCACGAAGACATCGCCGGCATACGCCGTTCCTAACCGCTCTCCGCCGGTACTTGCGGACTTTCTGATATTAACCTGCTCGGTAGCCTTGACCTTTGTAACCGTCGGAACCGTCTCTTCTGCAGTTTCTTCTTCCTCGGTTTCGGTAGGCTCTTCAAGCTGCGCCTGAAGCTTTGCCTCCAGGGAAAGCTGTTCACCGACCGCAAGGTCAATTTCAACGGATACCTCGGCCCAGTAAGCACTGAGCTCCGGATTTTCTTCCATTATGGTGCTGTAAGAAACGTTGACGGAATTCTTCAAATCCTGAACATCGCCCTGTGAAGCGATATTTTTAATATACTGGGATTCCTCTTCCGTAAGCTCGTTTGTATTGATGCAGTAGTTTCCGTTTTCATCCATGCAGATATAAAAAGCCTGCAGACCCGGAGTTCCTATATCAAAGTCTTTTAAATAAACTTCACTGTAAACATAGGCAACGTACGAATCGATATGAGGACCGGGCTTTGTGTAAACGTGAATGTTTTCATATCTGTCGACATACTCGCTCATCTTCTGAAGCCTTAACGTCTCGGTGCTCGTAATCGAACTTTGAACCTCAACCAGAGCATCGATATCCGCCATTTCAAGAGCCGAATAATAGCTGTTTATGACATTGTTGACTTCAGGATAGGCATCCTCTTCAAATAAGGTTTCCTTAACTTCCTGTACCTCTTCCTTGCTTTCTTCAAGCACCTGCACGGCTTCTGCTGCGGCTGCCTCAACACGATTTCTTGCATTTAAGGAAATCACGACGGTTACGCAAACCATAATCAGCAGTAAAAGCGGAAAAAGAAGTTTCCCGTAATCCGTAAAAAGCTCCTTTAAAAACAAGGCTTCGTCTTTAATTGTATCTTTTTCGACTTTCGATTTCTTATTTGAATTTTTCATAACCTAATTACCAAATGCATCCGACAGGAATCGAACCTGCATCAAAGGCGTCGGAGGCCTCCG
>CAZCPW010000055.1:0-7200 GCA_964499925.1 uncultured Lachnospiraceae bacterium | reverse complement strand
GACTCATGCCCGAAGATGAATACGACCTCGCGGGCTTTTCGGTAGGCGTAGTCGACAAAAAAGATTTGATTACGGGAGAGAACATTAAGCCCGGTGATACGCTTATAGGAATTGCTTCTTCGGGAGTTCATTCCAACGGCTTTTCACTCGTGAGAAAGGTCTTTGAGATGACAAGGGAGAGCCTTGACACTTACTATGAAGAGCTTGGAAGAACTCTTGGTGAAACTCTCATCGAGCCTACACGCATTTACGTACATGCCTTGAAGAATATCAAGAAGGCAGGAGTGAAGGTAAAGGGCTGCAGCCATATCACGGGCGGCGGTTTCTACGAAAATATTCCGAGAATGCTCCCCGAAGGCGCAGTGGCGGTAATTGACAAGCACAGCTATGAAGTTCCGCCTATCTTTAAGCTTATGAAGCGTAAGGGAGAAATTTCGGAAGAAATTATGTACAATACCTTCAATATGGGTATCGGCATGGTACTTGCAATCGACCCCAAGGATACGGATGCAACGCTCGAAGCCATAAAGGCATCGGGTGACAAGGCGTTTGTAATAGGAAAGATTGAGGCCGGCACCAAGGGAGTAATATTGAATGATTAATATCTGCGTACTTGTTTCGGGCGGCGGCACAAACCTTGAGGCAATTTATAAAGCAATTGAAAACGGCGACATCACGGACGCGAAGATTACAAAGGTCATTTCCAACAATAAAAACGCCTATGCTCTGGAAAGAGCTAAAAATCACGGAACGCCCTCAGCGGTTGTTTCTCCGAAAGATTTTGAAAACAGGGAAGACTTTAATGCTGCATGGCTACAGGCTATAAAGGAAGCGAATCCCGATTTGACAGTCCTTGCGGGGTGCCTTGTAAATCAGCCCGAGGCAGTCATCAGAGAATTTAAGAATCGCATAATAAATATTCATCCTTCTTTAATACCTTCTTTTTGCGGAAAGGGTTATTATGGACTTAAGGTGCACGAAGCCGTGCTGAGAAGGGGCGTAAAGGTAACGGGCGCGACGGTTCATTTTGTCGATGAAGGAATAGATACGGGACGTATACTGGCACAAAAGGCAGTTGAAGTTAAAGACGGAGACACGCCCGAAGTTTTACAGAAACGTGTCATGGAAGAAGCGGAATGGGTCATCCTTCCCAAGGTAATCGGGATGATCTCAAAGGGAGAAATAAAGATCGGAGAAGAAGCATGAAGGTTTTGGTAGTGGGAGGCGGCGGAAGAGAGCACGCCATATGCACCAGTCTGAAAAGATCAAAGAAAGCGGATGAGATTTTTTGCGCTCCCGGGAATGCGGGAATTGCGGGCATTGCAAAGTGTGTACCCATAAAGGCAATGGAGTTTGAAAAGATTGCTTCTTTTTGCCTTGATGAAAAGATTGATTTGGTAATAGTCGGACCTGACGATCCGCTTGTGGGCGGACTTGTCGACGTGCTCAAAGAAAAAGGCATACGTGCCTTCGGCCCTGACAAAAAGGCTGCAATTTTAGAGGGCAGCAAGGCTTTTTCAAAGGATTTAATGAAAAAGTACGGAATCCCGACTGCCGCTTACGAAACTTTTGACAGTGCGGAGGATGCGCTTAAGTATCTTGAAACCGCAAAGTTTCCGATAGTGCTTAAGGCCGACGGTCTTGCACTCGGAAAGGGCGTTCTCATTTGCAATACAAAAGAAGAGGCATTTGACGGCGTCAAAGAAATCATGACAGACAAGAAGTTCGGCTCGGCCGGCAACAGGCTTGTCATCGAAGAATTTATGCAGGGCAGGGAAGTTTCGGTTCTTTCTTTTGTGGACGGAAAGACCATCAAGACCATGGCTTCCGCTCAGGACCACAAGAGGGCAAAGGATCATGATGAGGGCCTAAATACCGGCGGTATGGGAAATTTCTCTCCCAGTCCTTTCTATACGGATGAAGTCGACGACTTCTGCAAAAAGAACATTTATCAGAAAACGGTCGATGCCATGAGAGCCGAAGGCAGGGAATTCAAGGGCGTTATTTTCTTTGGACTCATGCTTACAAAGGACGGCCCGAAGGTGCTTGAATTCAATGCACGTTTCGGAGATCCCGAGGCTCAGGTCGTTCTTACGAGGATGGAAAGCGATTTGGTGGATGTTTGCGAAGCCTGCATTGATGGGACATTATCCGATATAGATCTTAAATTCATGGATGATGCGGCCGTATGCGTCATTTTGGCAAGCGACGGATATCCCCTTTCTTATGAGAAAGGCTTTGAAATAACGGGTCTGGACAAGTTTGACGGAAAGCCCGATTATTTCTGCTTCCATGCAGGGACAAAATTTGACGACAATGGTAAAATAGTAACAGACGGCGGAAGAGTGCTTGGAGTAACGGCACTCGGAAGTACTTTAAAGGAAGCAAGAGCCAAAGCCTATGAGGCTACCGGTTGGGTTTCTTTTTCCAATAAATACATGCGAACCGATATAGGTAAGGCGATTGACGAGGTTTGATTATGGAAGGTGAATACGATCTTTCTAAGCTTATCAGGGATGTGGACTACAGAAAACCGACGGAATGCTCGAAATGCGGCAAATCCCTTAAATATATGGGCATCGGCGAATACCAATGCGAGTATTGCGGCCACACCGAATATGACGACTATGGGATAGTAAGAGGTTATGTCGAAAAAAATCCCGGAGCAAATGTCATGCAGGTGGAGCGTGCCACCGGTGTGCCAAAACAGGTGATTAATTCACTGGTAAGAAAAGGCAAGCTTGATGTCAAAAAGGGCGGAAGCCTGATGGAGGATTAGATGAACAGATTTGTAAATATCAGTAAACAGGCATTGGGAATTCTGCTGGGCGGTTTTCTTTTTGCTTGTGTTTCGGTTACGGCTTTTGCGGACGGAAATGTCACGGTAACAGCGGAAAGCGTATTTGTAAGAGCTACGGCGTCGACTTCGGCCGCGATTGTGGGCGGAGCACTTAACGGCGAAAGCTACGATGTGATTTCTTCCGAAACCGATTCAAGCGGATATACCTGGTACAAGATCAAACTTTCCGACGGAACCGAAGGCTATGTGCGCGGTGACCTTGTCAGCGCATCAGGCGTTACAACGGAAAGCACGACCACCACAACAACGACTGCCGAAACGGGTTCAAGTGAAACTTCGACCTTGGTAGAGGTAGAGCCGATAGGCGCTTATGTGACCGGCGATGTCAATGTCCGCGCGGGTGCATCCACTTCGGATACAATTGTGACCCAGGCAAAGACAAATACCGCAGTTTCCGTTGTGGCATACGAAAAAGCAGGCGACGGCAAGACTTGGTACAGTGTTTCTTTTTCCGACAGTACCGGGGCTTCGGTTTCGGGCTTTATCAGAGAGGATTTCATAAGACTTGACGGCGAACTCGTCGAAAAGACGGAAGAACCCGAGGCAGTGGAGGAAGTTACCGAAACAGTAGAGGAAGAGCCCGAGGAAACGGTTGTTTACAACGATTATGAGGCAGTCTATTCGGCCGACGACGATACCTGGTATCTCAACAACTATATTGCGGGTACGAGGACAAAAATAACGGATCTTTACTCTGCGGCAGACCTTTACAATACCGCGGTTGATGAATATGAAGGCAAGCTTAAGACAAAGAACATAATACTCGGCATCCTGATAGCTGTTATTATTGCTTTAATCGGCTTGGGCGTGTATGCATATATTTCGGTTCGCCGTTGGTATTACGGAACCGACGAAGACACGGAGGAGCCTGCAAAAGAGACAAAGCCCGTAAAGGAGACTAAGACCGCTACGAAAAAGGTTGAAAAAGCCGAGCCCGTGCGCACGCATACGACCTCACAGGTAAGGATGCAGACTGTCGGCGCGGAGTCTTCGAAAACGGCAGAGAAGCCTGCAGTTAAGTCAAATGTCTTAACGGGAGTAAGACTTCCGGACGGTTCCATCAAGATGCCCGACGGTTCTATCAGGAAGGCCAGAGTCGGTGTGAAACTTCCCGACGGTTCGATTAAGTTTGAGGACGGTTCTGTCAGAAAGCCCGACGGCACTATCGTGAAGCCCGAGACTCATACCGCAGAGCTTCCGAAGGTTAAGAGAACCGGAGTTTCCGAAGCTACGGTAAGAGAGGTTAAGTACACCCATACCAGTGAAGTGGATTCGGATGATGATATGGAATACGGGTTCCTTGATTTGGACAAGAACACGGATAAATAGGGAAGCTGTAATAGATTATTTTTGACCCACGGTGAATTATGCCGTGGGCTTTGTGATACAAGGATTGCGGCAGCGCTTTGGCGGAGCAATCCGTATCACACATATACACAGTAAAATTGGAAAATAAGGTGATATAAATGAATTTTCGATTTACCGAAAGTGCGGCAAGAGTGCTGCAGATTGCGGAAAGGGAATCCAAAGAACTTAAACATTTTTACATAGGAAGCGAACACATCCTGCTCGGACTCCTGCTTGAGCCAACCGGTGTTGCGGGTGCAATACTCAGGGGCGAAGGCCTTAACACGGAGGATATTTACAGGCTTATAGATGATTTGACCATAAACGGTGCGGGTGCACCGGTCAAAGAAAGAGAAGGCTATACCCCCAGGACGATTCTCGTGTTTGAAGAGGCAAAGAATGCCGCAGCGGAATATCATTCGGAACTTATCGCAACCGAGCATTTATTGCTCGGAATTCTTCGTGAGGGCAGAAACTGTGCGGTTCAGATTCTTCTTTCCTTGAAAAAGAACCCCGGTGAGATATATTTAAAGACCCTTCTTGCAATGGGTGAGGACATCGAGAAGGCCAAGGAGAGTTTACGAAAGAAGAGTAAGAGGAAGGGAAGCTTCCTTGCAAAGTATTCTCGTGACCTAACCGCCATGGCAAGGGAACAAAAGCTTGATCCCGTAATAGGCAGAGACTCGGAAATCGAGAGAGTCATTCAGATTCTTTCAAGACGCACCAAGAACAATCCCTGCCTTGTAGGCGACCCCGGTGTCGGCAAGACGGCGATAGTCGAAGGACTTGCTCTTAAAATCGCAGAAGGAAACGTGCCGGATACCGTCAGAGACAAGAGGGTGTTAAAGCTTGACCTTTCGGGTATGGTAGCGGGCACGAAATACAGAGGCGAGTTTGAGGAACGCATGAAGAACCTTATAGCTGAAGCCTCCGAGGACAAATCCGTTATTCTTTTTCTCGATGAGATTCATACCCTTATCGGTGCAGGCGGTGCGGAGGGCTCGATGGATGCTGCAAACATCTTGAAGCCCGCACTTTCAAGAGGAGAGCTTCAGTTGATTGGTGCCACCACTCTTGCGGAGTACAGAAAGCATATCGAAAAGGATGCGGCATTGGAGCGAAGGTTCCAGCCGATTGATGTGGCCGAACCCACGGAAGAAGAGGCAATCCGCATCTTAAAGGGTATCGCACCCTGCTACGAAGAGCATCACCGCGTTAAATATACGGATGAGGCGCTTGAAGCTGCTGTAAGACTGTCAGCGCGTTATATAAATGACAGAAATCTTCCCGATAAGGCAATTGACCTGATAGATGAAGCAGGCTCCGGAGTAAGGCTTAAAAAGCTTGGGAAAGCCGATGAAACGGAAAAGCTGAAAGACGAAATCATGAAGGTTGATTTCATGATTGCAAGATTTGTAAAAATCGGTGCCAAAGATAAGGCCGAGGAACTTGCAAAGAAAGAAAAACAGCTTCAAAGTAAGCTATCAAAGTTAAACGTTAAAAAACTTAAGGATACCTCCTCGGATATTTGCGAGGTCACGGCCGAGCATATAGCCGATGCCTGTGCGACTTGGACAAAGGTTCCGGTCAAGAAACTTACGGAAAAAGAAAGTGACAGGCTTTTAAAGCTTGAGGACATACTTCACAAGCGTGTCATCGGACAGGATGATGCCGTTACAAAGATATCAAAGGCAATGCGAAGACAGCGTGTCGGGCTTTCGGACCCGAACCGTCCCATCGGAACGTTTTTGTTTTTGGGGCCTACGGGAGTCGGAAAGACCGAGCTTACAAAGGCTTTGGCAGAGGCCATGTTCGGCTCGGAGAGTTCCCTTATAAGGGTAGACATGTCCGAGTATATGGAGAGCAACTCCGTTGCGAAGATGATAGGCTCGCCTCCCGGATATGTCGGCTTTGAAGACGGCGGACAGCTTTCGGACAAGGTAAGGAGGAATCCTTATTCAGTCGTTCTTTTTGATGAAATCGAAAAAGCACACCCGGATGTGTTCAACATCCTGCTGCAGGTACTTGACGAGGGTCATATTACGGATTCAAAGGGCAGAAAGGTAAGCTTTAAGAATACCATCATCATCATGACTTCGAATGCCGGCGCTTCAAGAATCGTTGAGCCGAAGAACTTGGGCTTTGCCGCAAAGTCCGACGAAAAGAAGGATTATGATACCATGCGTTCAAACGTCATGGACGAAGTAAAGAAGCTTTTCAAGCCCGAGTTTATAAATCGTATCGACGATATCATCGTATTCAGAGCGCTTAACAAGAAGGATATGACGGACATTTGCACCCTTATTACGAAGCAGCTTTCGGACAGATGCAAGACGCAGATGAACATAAAACTGTCGGTTACTCCTACACTCAAGACTTATATTGTAGACAAGTATGCGGATGCAAAAATGGGTGCCCGTCCCATAAGGCGTGCCGTTTTAACGGAAATCGAGGATAAACTTTCGGAAGAGATCCTTAGGAAAGAAATTGTCCCCGGGGATACCGTATCGGCAACGCGCAGGAACGGTGAGACTGTCTTTATAAAGAAAAACAAACCGGAAACATCGAAGTAAAATTTTTCGGAGGGGTTATGGCAAAAAAAACGACAGGCTTTTTCTGTCAAAATTGCGGGTACGAATCTTCCAAATGGATGGGGCAATGTCCCGGATGCAAGGAATGGAATACCTTTGTCGAAGAGCCGCTTAATATACATGAAAACAAGCACACGCAGGGGACTTTATCAGGCAGCAGACCTGTGCTTTTAAAGGATATCACCGGCTCCGAAGAAGAAAGATATTCCTCGGGAATAGGCGAGTTTGACAGGGTTTTAGGCGGCGGAATCGTAAAAGGTTCTTTGGTATTGATAGGCGGAGATCCGGGTATAGGAAAGTCGACCTTGCTCCTGCAGGTGACGAGAAACCTTTCAAAGAGCGGGAAAAAGGTTCTTTATGTATCCGGAGAGGAATCTTTAAGGCAGATAAAGATGCGCGCCG
>CAZCPW010000054.1:0-7318 GCA_964499925.1 uncultured Lachnospiraceae bacterium | reverse complement strand
GACCCACGGCTTAGAAGGCCGTTGCTCTATCCAGCTGAGCTACGGACACACATTAGTAAAACGATATTCAGATGTTGAAGCGGGTGATGGGAATCGAACCCACGTATCCAGCTTGGAAGGCTGGTGTTCTACCATTGAACTACACCCGCAGAGATTTTTAATCGGGGTGACAGGATTCGAACCTGCGACCTCCTGGTCCCAAACCAGGCGCTCTAGCCAAGCTGAGCCACACCCCGAAACGGACCACGTCTCTGTGACGCAAAAACGATTATACTTTAATGTCCCCTAACTGTCAACAAAAAGTTTATCGAATTGTTTCAAAAAAAGTAACTATTGTTACTGTTCACACAGCAGCCGGACACTTGCTGTCAGGCTGCGTAAGAACATGATTCAGGAGTGAGCAGGCTCCTTTTGCGAAGCAAAACTTCAAATGAGCCTGCGAATGTTACTGGAACGAGGTACGAGTGAACAGTAACTAACTATTCAGCTTAGACATTTCTTGCCTCTATTTCTTTCTTCATCATTCTAAGAGCCTTGCCCCTGTGCGAAATCGCGTGTTTCTCCGAAGGCTTAAGCTCCGCAGTGGTACAATTGAGACTCGGGATAAAGAAAATCGGATCGAAGCCGAAGCCGTTTGAGCCCTTTTCCTCATAGGCTATCTCTCCGTCCATCGTTCCCCTCACGCATTTCTTTGTGCCGTCCGGAAAAACGGCCGCAATGGCGCACACAAACTGAGCTCGTCTGTTTCCGTTTCCCTCATTGTTGACACGGCTTATGATATTTGCGTTTTTTTCTCTGTAGGAGGTTTCCTTTCCCATATACCTTGCGGAATAAATACCGGGCTCTCCGTTTAATGCTTCCACGCAAAGTCCCGAATCATCGGCAAGAACGCAGATGTCCTTCATGCCCCTTTTTACAGCCTCGTCAAAAACCGCAGAGGCCTTTATCATCGCATTTTCTTCAAAGGTTGAGCCGTTTTCATCTATATCTATATCAATCCCCGCTTCCTTCATGGAAACGACCTTGCCGATTGAACCGATATCCGAAAGAATCTCCTTTATTTCAAAAACCTTGTCCTTATTTCCCGTTGCAAATATTATGTCCATTTCTACTCTGTAACCTCATCAAGCGCATTAAGTATCCCGAGCGCAATCTTTTCAACATATTCATCCGACAAAAGGAGCTTGCATTCGTCGGTATTTGACAAAAATCCCGCATAAAGAAGCATTGAAGGCATATCAAGCACCTTTAACACTGCCTCGTCTTCTCCCGCCGCGTCCAAGGAATTAACCCTGTTAACCGTGCTTTCGGCCACCGAATTAACAACCGTCTTTGCAAAATCCGCGTTTTCAAGTCCGTTATGGTAGCAATCCGGATTGTAGCTTCCGCTTAAGCCAAAGCTCTTCAAATCCTCGGCATTTGAATCAAGTGTAATTCCTATATAATAAGAAGCCTTTGCATTATTTGTAAAAAGAACCCTATCCTTCGTGCTCATCCCCGTATCCTCCTGCCTCGTAATAAGCACGTAATACGGCTTGTCCTTTGAAAGTTCCTTGACCTTCTTTGCTATTGCAAGGTTTATATTTTTTTCACAAACATCGCCCACACGGATACCGTTGCTGCTGCCTCCGTAGTAGGGGTCTATCACGACAATTTCTTTTTCGATTTCGGAAACCGGCGTAAGCGTGACTGTTAACTTCCCGCTTTCAAAACGCCACTCGGCCACACAGGGTCTGTCAAGGGAAAAAGAAATTCTTGTATTGCTCCCGTCAAAGGAAGCCTCTTCTCCCGTCACATACTTAAAACCGCCCTTCGGCGTATTTGACTGAAAGTACGACCTCTTGGTGTTGCGAACGACTATCTCGCAGGAATTGTCTTCAAGATGTGAAATAACCGTTGTATCCGACTCCCCGTCTGCCATCGGAAGTGTAACCTCGATACGGCTTTCATCCGAATCTTCTTTCTTCACCTCAACCGTCCACCTTGCAAGTGCGCGGTCGGTTTCTTCTTCCGATTGGTCTAAAGAATCCTCTTCCGTCACCACGACGGTCTTTGAAGAAGCGTAAATCACCATACCCGTAGTCAAAAGCACTGTAAGAGCTATCGTCACGGCAAAGGTAATATTGATAAGTTTTTTCCTGAATGAAAATATATCGTCCTCAATCATCTTTTTGAAGGTTTCTTTCCCATGAATGAATAAAAATAAGTCTTGAGCATGCCGTTGTAAATCTTACGGTTTCTGTCGGCTTTCCTGCCCATTGCGGCTTCAACGCCGTCATAGGAAGAAATGATAAACAACGACCAGTCCTCAAGACGCTCAAATCGCTTTGAAAGCGTTCCGTATAATAATGGAAGTGTTTCTTTATCCTCGAGTCGCTCGCCGTAAGGAGGATTGGTGATAATGAAACCATATTTCTTTGCATGGCTTAAATCCTTTACGTCACGCTCCTGAAAATGAATGAGCTTGTCAACGCCCGCAAGCCTTGCATTCGCCCTTGCGGCCTCTACCATGCTGCCGTCTATGTCGTAACCCTGAATGTCCGTATCCACATTCAGATTGATTTCATCTCTTGCTTCCTCAAAAGCATCCTTCCAAACCTTGGGAAGGATCACATTTTCCCAGTCGCAGGCCGTAAAATCACGGTTAACACCCGGTGCCATATTGGCGGCCATCATTGCAGCCTCTATGGGGAAGGTACCGCTTCCGCAAAAAGGATCGACTAAAATCCTATCGGGATGCCAGGGCGTTAAGTCAATCAGTGCCGCTGCGAGATTCTCGGCAATGGGTGCCTTTGCGGTAAGCTTTCTGTAGCCCCGCTTGTGAAGGGAAACACCCGTTGTATCAAGACCTACCGTCACTTCATCCTTTAAAATGGTGACCCTTATGGGATAGTCGTTTCCGTCCTCCGAAAACCACGATACCGCATACTTTCCCTTAAGCCTTTCAACGATTGCCTTCTTCATAATAGACTGAATGTCCGAAGGGCTGAAAAGCTTGCTCTTTATGGAGGAAGCCTTGACCACGTTAAATCGGCCGTTCTTTACGATAAAGTCCTCCCAGGGAAGCGCCTTCGTGCCTTCAAAAAGCTCGTCGTAGGTAACTGCCTTAAAGGAGCCGACCTTTATGAGCACTCTCTCTGCGGTCCGAAGGCCGATATTCGCCCTTGCCACGGCCTCTTCATCGCCTATGAAGGTAACTCTTCCGTCCAAAACTTCCGAAGTTTCGTATCCAAGGTCTAAAATTTCTCTTTTCAAAACGCTCTCAAGTCCGAAATGGCAGGGAGCAATAAGTTCAAATTTTCTCATACGCATATCTTAATAAGAGGGGGTTGGTTTGTCAAACGGTAAAAGGGCGGCTGCCTCACGGCAGACGCCCCTTCTACTATGGGAGAAAAATGATGAAAAAGAACAAAAATGTTCCTAATCTGCTTTAATAACAAGACTTGCCTGTGTCTTTCTTTAAACTAAGCTTCCGACTTAGTCAGTTTCTTCACGCTTCGGCCTTCGACAAGCTTTCCGTCGATGATAATCTGCTCTTCAAGAGTGGTCTTCGGATGCTCTATGAGATTTAAAAGCTTCTCTGCGGCAACCTCGCCGATTCTCTTTGTATCCTGCTTGATGGTTGTAAGAATAGGCTCACGCTTGGCAACGACGTTTATACCGTCAAAGCCGGCGATTGAAATGTCATCCGGAACCACCAGACCGTGCTTGTATATCGAGTTAAGACCGCCCTGTGCCGAATAATCGTCACTGTACATGATGCAGGTGGGCCTGTCGCTTCGGTCAAGAAGTGCATCCGTAAGCTTCTCTGTAATCTCTATATCGCGGTAAGATCCGTGCAATACATAATCGTCCGGTATCTCTATTCCGTTTTTCTCTAAAATATTGTAAAAGGCGGCAAGACGATTTCTCGTAACCGCGGTATCGTCACCGCAAACGTAGGCAATCTTTCGATGTCCGCACTTTACGACATAATCGGTAAGACTTGTCATGCTGCCGTAATTGTTTGAAATAACGCTTGACCGGCTGTTAAACACATAGTCTATTGCCACAAGCGGTATGCTTGAATTAAAAATCTCCGTAACTTCCGGATCGTGAAAATCGATACAGGCGATAATGATTCCGTCAAAGCCTCTGTATCGACAATGATCGATATAAGGCATCCTGCCGGCTCTGTTGCGTGCACAGTTGATGAAGGTCAAATCATATCCGTGCTCTTCCACATAAGCCTTGAACGAATCCAGCACCCTTGCAAAGTAATCATGGGTAAGACCGCTCTGTCCCTGATCCACAAAAAGAACACCGATATTAAAGGACTTATTGGTACGAAGGGCACGTGCCTGAGAGTTCGGAAAATAGCCAAGCTCCTTCGCTGTCTGCTTTATTAAGTTGCGGGTTTCGATACCGATATCCGTCTGGTCGTTTAAAGCCTTGCTGACAGTGGCTACGGATACGCCGCATTTTGCGGCAATGTCCTTCATGGAAACCATGCTTCACTCCTTAATCGTTTTCGCAATATTAGTATAAAATATTTTTTTGCGGATTACAATAGGCTTTTTCTATTGCTTTTAGTATCATTTATATATATAATGTGCCTGTCGGGTAGTTTTTTTATACTTTTTTACTTAATCGTTTACTAAAAACGATCGGTACCAATTAATCACTCTCAATTTTAAAAGGAGCAAACTATGAAATTTGGTCATTTTGACGACGTGCAAAAAGAGTACGTCATTACTACTCCAAAGACACCCTTACCCTGGATCAACTACTTGGGCTGTAAGGATTTCTTCTCCATTATTTCAAATACCGAAGGCGGATATTCTTTTTACAAGGATGCAAAGCTTTTAAGGCTTACCCGTTATCGTTACAATAACGTTCCCCTGGACAATAACGGCAAATATTACTATATCAAAGACGGTGATACCATCTGGAATCCCGGCTGGCAGCCCACCAAGACTGAGCTTGACTCTTATGAGTGCCGTCACGGCATAGGCTACAGCCGCTTCACAGGTTCAAAGAACGGAATCGAGGCTTCGGTTCTTGCTTTCGTACCCATGAACGACAACTGTGAGATCAACCAGGTTACCTTAAAGAACCTTTCGGATAAAGAAAAGAGCTTCTCTCTCTTCTCATATGTAGAATGGTGCCTCTGGAATGCAGACGACGACATGAAGAATTTCCAGAGAAACTTCTCTACCGGCGAGGTTGAGGTCGTTGATTCCACCATCTTCCACAAGACCGAATACAGAGAGCGTCGTAATCACTACGCTATCTTCTCCGTAAACGCCAAGATCGATGCTTTTGAAACCAGCAGAGACGAGTTCTTGGGTGCTTACAACGGAGCAGATGCTCCCGCTGCGGTTAAGGCAGGAAAGTTAAATTCCACCTTTGCAAGCGGATGGAGTCCTATTGCTTCACATCAGATTAACCTTACTTTAAAACCCGGTGAAGTTAAGATCTTCAACTTCGTACTCGGTTACATTGAGAATCCCGAAGACGACAAGTGGGAATCTTACGGTGTCATCAACAAAAAGCCCGCTTACGCCATGCTTGAAAAGTACAAGACTAACGACGGCGTAAAGAAAGCCTTTGACGAATTGAAGGCTTATTGGGATGAACTTCTTTCCATCTATCACGTTGAGTCTTCAAACGACAAGGTCGACAGGATGGTAAATATTTGGAACCAGTATCAGTGCATGGTTACCTTCAACATGTCACGTTCCGCTTCCTATTATGAATCTGGAATCGGCCGCGGAATGGGCTTCAGAGATTCCTGTCAGGATCTTCTCGGCTTCGTACACCTCATTCCCGATCGTGCAAGAGAGCGTATCATCGATATTGCTTCCACGCAGTTCGTAGACGGTTCTGCTTATCATCAGTATCAGCCTCTTACCAAGAAGGGCAACTCCGATATCGGTTCCGGCTTCAACGACGATCCCTTGTGGCTCATCGCAGGAACCTCGGCATATATCCGCGAGACCGGCGATACTTCCATTCTTGATGAAATCGTACCTTACGACAATGATATGAGTGTTGCCACCACCCTCATGGAGCACTTAAAGAGAAGCTTTGACTACATTGTAAATCACAAGGGTCCTCACAAGCTTCCTTTGATCGGACGTGCTGACTGGAACGACTGCCTGAACTTAAACTGCTTTTCCGAGCATCCCGGCGAATCCTTCCAGACCTTCGGACCTTCCGAAGGACCCATTGCCGAGTCTGTATTCATCGGCGGTATGTTTGTTAAATACGGTAAGGAATATGCAGAGCTTGCTTCACTTAAGGGTGATGAAAAAGAATCCGCATATGCACTTTCCGAAGTAAAGAAGATGTATGACGCCGTTTCCACCGCAGGCTGGGACGGAAAGTGGTTCGTAAGAGCTTATGACGCTTACTCAAATAAGGTCGGCTCCGACGAATGTGAAGAAGGCAAGATTTACATCGAGCCCCAGGGCTTCTGCGTACTCGCAGGTATCGGTGTTGAAGAAGGCTTTGCAAAGACAGCACTTGATTCCGTAAAGGAACGCCTTGATTCAAAGTACGGCATCATGATCCTTCAGCCCGCTTATACCAGGTATCACGTAGAGCTTGGTGAAATTTCTTCTTATCCGCCCGGATATAAAGAAAACGCAGGTATCTTCTGTCACAACAACCCTTGGGTTTCAATTGCGGAAACCGTAATCGGACGCGGCGACAGAGCTTTCGAGATTTACAAGAAGACCTGCCCTGCATACGTTGAAGAGTTTTCCGAGATTCATCGTACCGAGCCTTATATCTACTGCCAGATGGTAGCAGGTAAGGATGCGAAGTTCCACGGTGAAGGAAAGAACTCCTGGCTGACAGGTACCGCAGCTTGGACCTTCGTAAACATCTCCCAGTACATCTTAGGTGTTTACCCGACCCACAACGGTCTTTCAATCGATCCTTGTATTCCCAAGGACTTCGGTGACTTCAAGCTCACGCGTAAGTATCGCGGAGTTACCTACCACATCGAAGTTACCACGAACGGTGTTGAAAAGGGTGTTAAGGAGCTCATCGTCGACGGCGTAAAAGCAGACGGAACGGTTATCCCCTACGATGCATCTAAGAAGGATGTAAATGTAAAGGTTATCATGGGTTAATAACAATATAAAGAAGAGGTCCTGAAAATTCAGGGCCTCTTTTCATGTTCTAAAATACTCTGATTACAGTGCAAATTCGATGCCCGATAACTTCACTTCGGGCCGAGGTTTGGTCTCACGCAAAGTCTTGTTTTAGCTTCCTACCACTTTTCATACGGGCATTTTTCTTTATCCTTGGCGGCTCTTAACTCCACGTA
>CAZCPW010000053.1:0-7353 GCA_964499925.1 uncultured Lachnospiraceae bacterium | reverse complement strand
TCGGCTCGATGGTCGTGTTTGAAGAGGGCAAGCCCGTGAAGGGCGACTACCGCAAATTTAAGATTAAGTCCGTGGAAGGGCCGAATGATTACGCCTGCATGTATGAGGTACTTACAAGGCGGTTTAAGCACGGATTTGAAGAAAAGAAACGCCTCGACAAAGAAGACCTTTCCGAGGCTTACAGCAGCTTCGCCCGTTTCCCGGACCTTTTGCTCATGGATGGCGGCAAGGGTCAGGTAAATATATGCAAACGTGTTCTTTCCGAAATGAACATAGATATTCCGGTATGCGGTATGGTAAAGGATGATTACCACAATACGAGGGGTCTTTACGTCGAGGGTAGAGAGATAGACATAGACAAGAATTCCGAGGCCTTCAAGCTTATTACGAGGATTCAGGATGAAGCCCACCGTTTTGCGATAGAGTACCACAAGAGTCTGAGGAGTAAGGCACTCACGCATTCCGTGCTTGACGATATCAAGGACATAGGACCGAAGCGGAAACGCGCTCTTATGAGGAGTTTTAATTCTATTGAGGATATCAAAAAAGCATCGGTTGAAGAGCTTATGAAAATTGACGGCATGAGTCCGGCAGCTGCGGAATCCGTATACAATTTTTTCCGTAAAGGGTTGGAATAAGTAATTGCTGTGTGCTACACTCAAATAAACTTAATGTTTGAGGAGGTTGTATGGCATATATATATTTAGAGAAGATTATTGAAAAATTCAGTCTTGAGAATCTGACGCCCGATGTGGATATCAGCAAGATAAAGATCACCCAGCCCGATATCAACAGACCGGGAATTCAGATTGCCGGATATTTCGAGCACTTTGACGATCAGCGTATCCAGATTATAGGTTTCGTTGAGTACACCTATATGGAGAATCTCTCCGCAGCCAAGAAAAAAGAAATCTATTCAAAGCTTATGTCATATGACATTCCGGCAATTGTTTACTGCAGAGAATTGCAGCCCGATGACCTTCTGCTTGAGATGGCGACAAAGGCAAACATTCCCGTTTTGATGACGAGAAAGTCCACATCAAACTTTATGGCGGAAATCATCAGATGGCTTAATGTTAAGCTTGCTCCATGTATCGTCGTACACGGAGTTTTGGTTGACGTCTTCGGTGAAGGTGTTTTGATAACGGGTGAAAGCGGAATAGGAAAGTCGGAAGCCGCACTTGAGCTTATCAAGCGTGGTCACAGACTTGTATCGGATGATGCCGTTGAAATCAGAAAGGTAAGTGATGATACCTTAATCGGTTCGGCACCGGATGTTACAAAGCACTTTATCGAACTTCGAGGTATCGGAATCATTGACGTAAAGACACTTTTCGGTGTTTCGAGCGTAAAGGATACACAGTCGATAGACCTGGTAATCAGGCTTGAAGAGTGGAGCCGTGATAAAGAATATGACCGTCTGGGTCTTGAAGAACAGTATACGGAGTACCTTGGCAAGCAGGTTGTCTGCCACAATATTCCGATTCGTCCCGGACGTAACCTGGCGGTAATATGCGAGTCGGCAGCCGTTAACTACAGACAGAAGAAGATGGGCTATAATGCCGCTCAGGAATTCTATAAGAGAATTCAGGAAAACTTTGCAAAAAAGAGAGAAGAGGATGAAGCATGAGCAAGTATGCGGTAGGTGTTGACGTAGGCGGAACAACCGTTAAACTGGGAGTTCTTGATACAGACGGAAATTTGTTTAATAAGTGGGAAATCGTTACCCGCAAAGAGGAAAACGGAAGTCATATCCTGCCGGATATTGCAGCTTCCATAAATGAAAAGCTTAAGGAATTTAATATAGCCAAAGAAGATGTTACAGGCATCGGTATCGGGGTTCCCGGACCCATCGATGATAACGGCGTTGTTCACGTTGCCGTAAACCTGGGCTGGGGTGAATTCAACGTAAACGAAACCCTTACAAAGCTTACGGGTATTCCCGCAAAGGCAGGAAACGATGCAAACGTTGCGGCTCTCGGAGAAATGTGGAAGGGCGGCGGCGCAGGCTTAAACAACATCGTCATGGTAACCCTCGGTACCGGCGTCGGCGGCGGAATCATCATAAACGGAAAGATTCTTGCAGGCGTGACGGGTGCAGGCGGCGAAATCGGACACATTCATATAAATGATGATGAGGAGAAGGCTTGCGGCTGCGGCAATCACGGCTGCCTTGAGCAGTACGCTTCGGCTACGGGCGTTTCAAACATCGCAAAGAAACTGTTAAAGCAGTATAACGGAAAGACTGTGCTTACCGAGGCAGATACTTCCGCAAAGGCTGTTTTTGACGGAGTAAAGGCAGGGGATGCTCTCTGCATTGATATTGCCAAGGAGTTTGGCTTCTATCTCGGAAAAGGTCTTGCCATCGTTGCTTCAACGGTTAATCCTGAAGCTTTCGTAGTAGGCGGAGGCGTCAGCAAGGCGGGAGAGGTTATCTTTGATTATATAAAGCCTTCTTTTGGCAAATATGTATTTAAGAGTGCGGGAAATGCAAAATTCCTGCTTGCAACACTCGGAAATGACGCCGGCATGTACGGTGCCGCAAAATTGGTACTTTGATGATTGACAGATTGATTAGTCTTTGCGGAACAGAAAACGTTCTTCCAACTGAGGCATTAAGCAAGCATACCACATTCAAGACCGGCGGAGCCGCAAAGGCATTGGTATATGTATGCGATGAAGAGAAGCTTAAGGCAGTAATAAAGCTTTGCAAAGATGAAAAAGAACCTTTCTTTATCCTCGGGAACGGAAGCAACCTCTTGGTAAGCGATGAGGGCTTTGACGGCATAGTGATTAAGCTTTCGGGGGATTTTTTAAAGACTTCGGTTGAAGGCGACAGGCTGATTGCCGGCGCGGGTGTCATTTTGTCAAAGGTCTGCATGCTTGCACGCGACAATTCCCTTGCCGGGCTTGAGTTTGCATTTGGAATTCCCGGGACGGTCGGCGGAGCGATGGTCATGAATGCGGGAGCTTACGGCGGCGAGATGAATGCAGTCGTTGAAAGTGTCAGATTGCTTGAAGCTGACGGAAATGTCAGAGACTATTTAAATGACGAGCTTGAGTTTGGCTATAGGGACAGCATCCTAAAGCATAAGGATTTGATTGCACTCAGGACGGTGTTTAAGCTTGAAAGAGGCAGTAAGACCGAGATAGCCGCAAAGATGGACGAGCTTTTGGGCAGACGCCGTGAAAAGCAGCCGCTTGAATTTCCCAGTGCGGGCAGTACTTTTAAACGGCCCGAGGGTTATTATGCGGGAAAGCTTATAGAGGATGCCGGGTTAAAGGGTTTAAGAGTCGGCGGAGCCTCGGTGTCGGTCAAACATTCGGGCTTTATCGTAAACGATCAAAATGCGACTTCGAAAGATATAGATGAATTGATCAATTTAGTCAGGTCCAAGGTGCGGGATAAGTTTAATGTGACCTTGGAGCCTGAAGTTATCAGGATAGGAGAGTTTGAAAGCGACTTATGAGGCTTGTTGTAGTAACCGGCATGAGCGGCGGCGGAAAAAGAACAGCGATGAAGATGCTCGAGGATGTCGGCTATTATTGCGTCGACAATCTTCCGGTTAAGCTGATTGACAAGTTCGTGGAACTTGTGTCCGAAGGGAACACCGAGTTTACAAAGGTGGCTCTCGGAATAGACGCACGTGCTGATGAACCTTTTGAAGAGGTTGTGAAGATTTTTACAAGGCTCAAGGAAAGCAATATCCGGTTTGAAATCCTCTTCTGTGAATGCTCCGATGCGGCACTTCTTAAAAGGTACAAGGAGTCAAGGCGTTTACATCCTTTGTCTCCCGAAGGCAGGGTTGATGAAGGCATCAAAAAAGAACGTGAAGTACTTAAAGACGTCAAGAAGATTTCGGATTACGTAATAGATACTTCAAACCTTCTCACCAAGGAATTTAAAGAGGAAATCGACAGGATTTTCGTCGAGGACAAGGAATACAACAACCTTTTCGTCAACATTGTTTCTTTCGGCTTTAAAAACGGAATTCCTCAGGATGCGGACCTTGTGTTTGATGTGAGGTTCTTACCGAATCCGTTTTACATAGATGAGCTCAAGAACAAGACGGGACTTGACAGCGAGGTCAGGGATTACGTCATGAGCTTTGAAGAATCCGGAAAGTTTTTGGATATGCTTGAAGAAATGCTTCGGTTTTTAATCCCCAATTATATTAAAGAAGGAAAATATCAGCTCGTTGTCTGCATAGGCTGTACCGGCGGACACCACAGAAGCGTTACCCTGGCTGAAGAGCTGTACTCAAGACTTAAGGACGGAAACTTCGGAATTAAACTTTCGCACCGTGACGTTTCAAACGGAAAGTAGGCGACTATGTCTTTTTCAAGTGATGTAAAAAAAGAGCTTGAAGAGGTTTCCCTCGGAGAAATGCATTGCAGAAAGGCGGAGCTGTCGGCTCTATTAAGGTGCTATGCACGTATTGACGAGGGGGAGCCTTTAAGCGTCAGTTTCCCGTCCGACAATATCTTCGCACAAAGAAAATGCTTTACTTTACTTGACAAAACCTTTAATATAGGGGCGTATATTTTGGAAGAAGAAATCGGTAATGACGTGATTTTGACTTCCGAAAACAGTGATATATACTGGCTTTTAAAGGAACTTGATATATTTAATCCCCTTCCTCTTTTGAAAAAAGACTGCTGTAAAAGAGCATATTTGAGAGGGGCCTTCATTGCTTCGGGCTTTATAAGCGATCCGAGCAAAGGCTACCATTTTGAGCTTTCATCCAACTCTTCGGAGCTTTCTAAACTGTTGACAGACTTAATTGCTCAGTTTAATATAAGTCCTAAATGCTCAAAACGAAAAAGGGCAGATATTATATATGTGAAAGAGGCCGAGTCGGTTTTTAATCTTTTAAGTATACTCGGTGCTCATAAATCTCTGATGGATATGGCAAATGCCCGTATCGTCAGGGAAGTGCGAAACAGCGTGAACAGACGAAACAATTGCGATACGGCAAATATAGCAAAGGCTGTGAGCGCGGCATCAAAGCAGATTGAAGATATTCTTCTTATAGATGAAACGGTGGGTTTGGATTCGCTTTCGGATTCGTTAAAGGAGATGGCCAGAGTAAGACTTGCCAATCCCGAGAGCTCTATAACGGAGCTCGGACTCTTGCTTGAAGGCAAGGTCGGGAAGTCCGGTGTGAATCACAGGTTACGAAGGCTTAGTGAAATCGCAGAAGGAATTCGCGTGGAAAGGGAAGAAGATGAAAAAGCAGGACATCACAATAAAGCTTGAAAACGGTTTAGAGGCTCGCCCCATAGCAATGCTTGTACAGGTCGCAAGTCAGTATGAATCATCGGTTTATATCGATACCGACGGAAAGCATGTAAATGCAAAGAGCATCATGGGTATGATGACGTTGGGACTTGACCACGGAGAAGAGCTTACAGTCAGTGCAGACGGCAGTGATGAGCAGGAAGCACTTGAAGGCGTTGTTAACTTTTTAAGCGGTAAATAATATGATACCAGGGTCAAAAGGTTCAAAACTTCGATGCAAGCTCGCTTGCGAGAGAAGTTTTGACCTTGGGGCCCGCACAAACATGAGTAAGTAGCCATTTTTCAAAGAAAAATGAGCGGATTACGAATGTTTGTAGGATTGCGGGAGTGCGTAGCACGTAGCAATCCGGTATCATTTGGGGTCAAAATACCTTTTGACCCCAACATCATAAAATGTTACATCGGAAATTTCCTGCGTGTGCAGGCAAAAATACATTTAAAAGGAGAATACTATGGGTTTAATCAGAGCAGCATTAGGAGCAGCAGGCGGGGCACTTGCAGATCAGTGGAAAGAGTTTATTTACTGTGAAGCTCTTGATAAGGATGTGCTTGTAAAGAAAGGTTCCAAGCGCACAAAAGGCAACAACAGGGGAGATGACAATATCATTTCAAACGGTTCCGGGATTGCGGTAGCAGACGGACAGTGTATGATCATCGTAGAGCAGGGTAAGGTAGTTGAAGTCTGCGCAGAGCCCGGTGAATTTACATATGATACTTCAACCGAGCCTTCGGTTTTCGCAGGCAGCCTTGGCGATTCGATTCTTGCGACCTTTAAGACTATAGGCAAGCGTTTTACATACGGCGGAGATACAGGCAAGGATCAGAGAGTTTATTATTTCAATACAAAAGAGCTCTTGGACAATAAGTTCGGAACTCCCAATCCTATTCCTTTCAGGGTAGTGGATTCAAAGATAGGACTTGATATCGACGTATCCCTAAGATGCTCGGGTGTATATTCATACAAGATTTCCGACCCGCTTCTTTTCTATACCAATGTTTGCGGAAATGTTTCGCAGGAATACAGACGCAGCGAGCTTGACACGACTCTTAAGACAGAGTTTATCGCAGCACTTCAGCCTGCATTTGCAAAGCTTTCCGATATGGAACTTCGTCCGAATCAGATTATCGCTCACAATACCGAGCTTGCGGATGCAATGCAGTCGGAGCTTTCAAATAAGTGGTCAGGCTTAAGAGGTCTTTCCGTAGTAAGCGTTGCTTTAGGCTCCGTAACTCTTCCCGATGAAGACGCGGAGATGATTAAGAGCGCTCAGAGAGCAGCTATCAACAAGGACGTCAACATGGCGGCCGCAACAATGGTTACCGCTCAGGCAGAGGCCATGAAGACTGCAGCAGGAAATACAAACGGTGCGGCAATGGGCTTTATGGGCATGAATATGGCAGGCCAGGCAGGCGGCTTTAACGCAGCAAACCTCTTTGCTATGGGTGCTAATCAGGCACAGGCTCAGCCCCAGGCACAGGCTCAGCAGGTTGCCGGATGGACCTGCTCATGCGGAAGCGTAAACCAGGGCAAGTTCTGCACCAACTGCGGTGCAAAGAAGCCTGCAGGCGCACCTATATACAGGTGTGACAAGTGCGGCTTTACTCCCGCAGATCCTGCAAATCCTCCGAAGTTCTGTCCTCAGTGCGGAGATCCTTTCACGGATGCGGATATTACGCAGTAAATCTAATTCGGTAATCATTGGTTAAGGGCGGCTTTGAATTTAGTCCATACCCCATAACACTGATTTATTATTCGAAAGTAAGACCCCGAAGACATTAGCCTTCGGGGTCTTGTGTGTTAGATGAAACATCTAAGTGCAGCACATGTTATGGTTTCATGATAAAAAACTCGGAGCTTCCAAAAACATGTGATGCTCTGCACTTTTGGCTTGATAATCAGCCACAAAGCATATAATATATACTTAAACGGCTGTTTATAAAGACAAAAGGGGTAAAATCCTATGATAGGAAGAAAAAAAGAAATTGATACGTTAACTAAACTCTATAACAGCAATAAATCGCAATTTGTAGCCATATACGGACGGAGAAGA
>CAZCPW010000052.1:4669-7458 GCA_964499925.1 uncultured Lachnospiraceae bacterium | reverse complement strand
CAGGTACTAAGAAGAATAGGTACAGGGCGTACCTTGGCATGGCGACGGGGCCAAGCAGGAAAGTACACCAGAAAAGGGCTGTAAAAAGAACGGATATGGTCTTTGAATATTCTTTGTTTCGAAGCAGATAAAAGCCCGTGAGTAAGGCAAGGTACATATAGGTTGCCGGGGCGAAAAGCCAGGAAATCCATGTGTCGTACATGACTATGTCGCCGGTTTCGAAGTTTTTCATAAGCGAGAGCAGCTTCGGAAGTTTTGAATTTTCCACGCCGGGCTCCATAATGTGCATGTTGGTGTAGGATTCATCTCCATAAGGATAGATTACATATTTTGGCCAAGGATAATAAAAGCCGTATGTGTTCTCAAGGAAAGAATTTATGTACTCCTCGGGATATTCTTTAAACAATTGAAGCCACAGATTCCAAAAGCCTTCTTTATCGTTCTCGTAAACATCGCTTCTAAGGCAGCCTTTTGCGGCATCCGCGATTTCAGGAACATAATAGTTGTAGGTCAGTTCGTTATCAAAAAAGCGTTCCTCTTCGCTTTTTTCATAATCTGAAAGTTCATTGTAATGATAGGAGTAAACCCTCTTTATCTGCTGGCACGGAACGGAAAGCTTTTCGGCGACGCTTGTTTCGGATGTTGTAAGGACATTTGTGACGGGATATTTGTAAATTGTAAAAATAACAGCCGTTACAAATATCATTAGCAATGATTTTACCAATGTTTCTTTGTTTTTTAATATAAAAATGAAAAAGAACGGAAGTGTGGGAATAATCGCATAAATTGCATTGTTTCTGAAAATACATACCGCAAGTGCAAGAATCACCCACATGATCACATTTGATTTCTTTTTAAAAAAGCCGACTGAATCTTCATAAAGGAAAAGATTCAAAAGTAAAAAGCAGGCAAAAGCGACCGCAAAAATGCTGTCCTTGATTGAGGTAAATACAAAGATGACAATTGTCGGAAAGAAAGCAAAGAAAACAAAGGTGAATATGTAAAGAGACGTGCGTGCCTTACGCCTATGCAAGAGATTAAATATATAGCCACATCCCAAAAGCATCAAAATTTCCTGAAATATCGTATAGACAGCTATTCCCTTATTGATACTTCCGGTAAGCGCATAAACCTTGCTTATGATAAATCCGAGCATGTAAGTATGAAGCACCGGCTGGTGTGTTGAAACAGGACCGTCAACATACATAAAATACTGCCACTGCGCATCGTAGGCAAAAATTCCCGGATAAAAGGCAAGAAAGAACGGGAACCAGCAGATAAACAGAAGTGCAATGCAAATGATTGAAAAAACAAAGGAATTTTTAAATCGCTTATTAAAAAAAGAAAGCTTGGCAGGCTTTTTATTTGCTTTGTCTATGCCTTTGAATAAGAAAAAGATTCCAATCGTCAGGGTCAAAGTAAACATAAGAAGAAAAAGCACACGCAGGAGGGTAAAGTGCATCCCCTGCTCGTGCTTTGTGAAATATCCGACTTCTATGAAAAGAGCAATAAAGAAAGCCGGCACTAATGAACACACCAGATTTCTTTTTCGGTTTCTCTTTAACTCCATACTTTCGCCCTTCAAACTACGCTATTTACTGTACCAAGCCGCAACTTTTTTAACCGCCTTGATCGTATCTTCAATTTCGTCTTCCGTGAGTGCAGGATAGAAAGGAATGCTCAAGACGTCCTCATAGAAAGCTTCCGCTTTGGGGCATAAGCCCTTCTTGTATCCGAGGCTTTCATAGTATGAATGCCTGTATACAGGAATATAGTGAACCTGAGGTGTGATACCCTCCGCGCAGAGTGCATCGTAGAACTCGCGCCTGTCGCAGGATAAATGTTCTCTGTTAAGTCTGATTACGTAAAGGTGCCAGGTGGTATCGGATTCAGGGATTACGCTTTGAAGAATAATTTCCGGCATATCCTTGAAAGCCTCATCGTAACGCGCACGAAGTGCCTTTCTCATATTTGAAAACTTATCAAGCTTGTTTAACTGAGAAAGAAGCAAAGCTGCCTGAAACTCGGTGATGCGGTAATTATAGCCAAGCAGAATCTGCTCGTTGTAATAGCCGGCGTCGTTTTTATTTGCCATCTCGTCCAATTCATGAGTGATTCCGTGAGAAGAAAAGAGTTTAAGCCTCTTATAAAGCTTTTCGTCATTCGTAAGGCAGGCTCCGCCTTCACCTGCGGTCACGGTTTTAACCGGGTGGAAAGAGAAGGTCGTAATATCGGCAATCGATCCGACAGGACGTCCGTTATATTTGGTACCAATTGAATGAGCCGCATCTTCGATCAGGTAAAGATTGTGCTCACGGCATATCTTCAAGAGTCTGTCAAGCTCGACCGCCTGACCTGTATAATCAACCGCTATAACAGCCTTTGTACGAGGGGTTATTTTTCTTTCTACATCATCAGGGTCGAGATTATAAGTATCGGGTCTTATATCGGCAAATACAGGAGTTCCTCCGCAATAAAGCACGCAGTTCGAGCTTGCCGCAAAGGTAATAGATGAAACTATGACCTCATCCCCGGGCTTTATGCCGATAGCCATGCAGGCCGTGTGAAGAGCTGCAGTGCCGTTTGAAACAGCCGCGCAGTATTTAGCCGTCGTAATCTCGCAAAGTTTCTCTTCAAGCTCGGTTACCTTCGGTCCGCAGGTAAGATATGGACTTACCAAAGTCTCGCCGACCGCCTTTACATCCGCCTCATCTATCCACTGATGCCCATATGAAAGGCTCTCCGTACGAACCGGAGTGCCTCCGAATATTGCAAGTTGTTCCATAACT